>DASPUW010000217.1:0-9812 GCA_035622675.1 Burkholderiales bacterium
TTGCTCATCTTGCGCCCTTCCGCGTCCACCGCGAAACCGTGCGTGAGCAGCTGCTTGTAGGGCGCTCGCCCATCGATGGCACAGCCGGTCAGGAGCGATGACTGGAACCAGCCGCGATGCTGATCCGTCCCCTCCAGGTACAAATCGGCCGGCTTGGCGAGATCCGCGCGCCGCGCCAGCACGCTGAAGTGGGTGGTGCCGGAGTCGAACCACACATCCATGGTGTCGGGCACTTTACGGTAGTGCTCGGCGTCGGCACCCAGCAATTCCTGCGCACTCAGGCTGAACCAGCCTTCGATACCCTGCCGTTCCACGCGCTGCGCGACCAGCTCGATCAACTCGAGCGTGCGCGGATGCAGGTCGCCGGTCTTGGCGTGAACGAACAGCGCGAGCGGTGTGCCCCAGCTACGCTGGCGCGAGACGCACCAGTCGGGCCGGTTGTGGATCATGGCCTCGAGCCGCGCCTGCCCCCATCCCGGAAAGAATTCCGTTTGCTGCACGGCTTTCTCGGCCACTTCGCGCAACAGTGGGCCGCCGCCTGGATGGTGGTTCGAGTCCATCGCGATGAACCATTGGCGGGTCGCCCGATAAATAACGGGTGTCTTGTGGCGCCAACAGTGCGGATAGCTGTGCTGTATCTTCTCGTTGTGCAGCAGCCGTCCTTCTTTGGCCAGCGCGTCGATGATGACCGGGTTCGCCTGCCACACGGACAGTCCGCCCACCAGCTCCACGCCATCGAGAAAGCGCCCGTCGTCGTCCACCGGATTGTCGAGCGGCAGGTTGTACTTCTGACCGACCTGATAGTCCTCGAGGCCGTGAGCCGGCGCGGTATGGACGAGACCCGTGCCGGCGTCCAGAGTCACGTGCTCGCCCAGGACGATCGGCACGTTGCGTCTGTAGAAGGGATGCGCGAGCTCCAGCCCTTCCAGCGCATGCCCCGCGGCTGTGGCAACCACTTCGCCAGTTATCGCGTAGCGCGCCAGAGTCGCCTCTCGCAGGCCTTCGGCCAGGACTAGTAGGCCCTTGGGCGTGCGCACGAGGTTGTAGTGCAAATCGGGGTTAACGGCCACGGCCTGATCGGCGGGCAGCGTCCATGGCGTGGTGGTCCAGATCACCGCAAACGCAGGCTCGGAAACATGCGTGAGCCCGAAGGGGCGAGCGACTGCCTTCAGATCCACGAATGCGAATGCGACATCGATGGCGGGCGATGCGCGATCCTCGTATTCCACCTCGGCTTCCGCCAGCGCCGAGCGGCAGTCCATGCACCACAGAACCGGCTTGGCGCCCTGATACAGGAATCCGCGCCCCTGGACGCGGCCAAGGGCCCGAATGGTATCCGCTTCGGTCGCGAATTCCATCGTGAGGTAGGGGTGATCCCAGTCGCCCAGAATGCCCAAGCGAATGAAGTCTCGGCGCTGCCTCTCGACCTGCTCGCGCGCGAACTCCCGGCACAGTCTGCGAAATTCGGCTGGCGGCAGGTTTCTTCCGTGCAACTTCTCTACCTGGTGCTCGATCGGCAGCCCGTGGCAGTCCCAGCCCGGCACATAAGGCGCGTCGAAGCCGGCCAGCGTCTTGGTCTTGACGACAATGTCCTTGAGCACCTTGTTGATGACATGGCCGATGTGGATGTCGCCGTTGGCGTACGGCGGGCCGTCGTGCAGCACGAACTTGGGCCTACCTGCGAATGCGCGGCGCATGCGCTCGTAGAGTTTCTCCTCCTGCCAACGCTGCACCCACTGCGGTTCGCGGCGGGCGAGGTCGCCCTTCATCGGAAATGCGGTGTCGGGCAGATTGAGCGTGGATTTGTAATCGGTCATCGGTGGATGTTCTCGCGTCGATCCCGGGCGCGTCCGCGGCGGAAGAACTGGCGCGCGTCTTCGACGTCGCGTGCGATATGCCGCTTGAGCGCCTCCAGGTCTGCGAACTTCTGCTCGTCGCGCAGCTTGTGCAGGAAGCGGACCCGCAGATGACGGCCGTAGATGTCGCGCTCGAAATCGAGCAGATGCACCTCCAGGACCGGCACACCGCCTTCGGTGATAGTCGGACGTACGCCCAGGCTGGCCACGCCCTCCAGCGGTCGCTCGTCCAACCCCGATACCTCCACCACGAAGATACCGGCGAGCGGCGGACGGTTGTGCTTCATCTGAACGTTCGCAGTGGGAAAACCCAGGCGCTTCCCGAGCCTCTCGCCCCCGACCACCCGCCCGCTGATACTGTAAGGCCGCCCCAGCAGCTGCGCCGCGCCGCGCAAGTCTCCACTAGCGAGCCGCTCGCGTACCGCGGTACTGGAGACCCGCGTGCCATCGAACGAGACGGTCTGCATCTGCACCACTTCAACGCCGTTCGGAACCAAGGCGTCGCGCAGCATCCCGACATCGCCCTGCCGCCGTGCGCCGAAGCGGAAATCGTCGCCAACCAGTACCCAGCGCGCACCCAGACCGGATAGCAGGACCTGCTCGATAAATTCTTCGGCGGCCATGCGCGCGAAGTCGTAGTTGAAACGGCGCACGTGCACCTGGTCTACGCCCAGCCCGGAGAGCAGCTCCAGCTTCTCCCGCAGCGATGTGAGCCGCGTCGGCGCCCGGTCCGGTGCGAAAAACTCGCGCGGGTGCGGCTCGAATGTCATCACGCACGACGCGAGCCCTCTTTGCCTGGCCGCATCGGTCAGCAGGCCGACCATCGCGCGGTGGCCCAGGTGGACGCCGTCGAAGTTGCCGATCGTCAGCGCGGCCGGCACCGCGGGGCGCGCCGGAAGGTGACGCAGGATTCGCATGAACTGCTGGTGTGCGTTGTCGGGAGGGCTCGGAACAGCGTCTGTGGACGTCCGCCGGGCGTCTGACGACCGGGTGGCGATCCGCGCGAAGCGGATATTGTAACGGCCTGGGATGCGGCTGGTCCACGCGTGGCGCGCCGAACGCCGCAGACCTTCACACCGCGCGCTTCATGAACTGTGCCGGACGCAGCCCCACCAGCCACAGGACGGCAAAGTAGGTCGCGGCCCCCATCGCAACCAACGCGCTCAATCGCCCCGCCCGCGACCAGGCGGATCCGCCGAGCCAGCTCTCCGTGCTCCCGGCCGCAAACCACAACGCGACACCCATGGCCAACAGTCCGATTGCGAGCTGAGCCGCGAACTTCACCCATCCGGGCTGCGGCTCGAACACGCGATGCTGGCGCAGCTTGAAGTACAAAAGGCCCGCATTGACGCAGGCGCCCAGGCCGATGGCGAGCGCGAGGCCTGCATGGCGCAGGGGATAGATGAACGCAAGATTCATGAGCTGGGTCGCCAGCAGCGTGAAGATCCCGATCTTGACGGGCGTGCGGATGTTCTGACGCGCGTAGAAGCCGGGGGCAAGCACTTTGACCAGGATCAAGCCGACCAGCCCGACGCTGTACGCGACCAGCGCCTGCCCGGTCATGGCCACGTCATTGCGGTCGAAGGCACCGTGGTGGAAAAGGGTGGAAATGAGCGGCACGGCGAGGATCGCCAAGGCCAGCGCGGACGGCAACGCGAGCAGCAGAGTGAGCCGCAGGCCCCAGTCGAGCAGGCGTGAGTATTCTTCGGCGCTCTGCTGCACGAAGCTCCTCGACAGACTGGGCAGCAGGATAGTCCCCAGGGCCACCCCCAGAACGCCGGTAGGAAACTCCATGAGACGGTCCGCGTAGTAGAGCCAGGACACGCTCCCGGTGACCAGGTATGAAGCGAAGATGGTGTTGATCAGCAGGCTGATCTGTCCGATCGACACGCCGAAGATCGCCGGCCCCATCAGCCGCAGGATGCGCCACACGCCGGAATCATGGAGATTGAGGCGCGGACGAGGCAGAAGCCCGAGACGCGCCAGATACGGCAGCTGAAAAGCGAGCTGCAGCACGCCACCCGCCGCCACCGCCCAAGCCAGCGCCAGCACGGGAGGATTGAACCAGGGCGCCGCCCACAGCGCAAACGCGATGAACGAGAGATTGAGCAGCGTCGGCGTGAACGCGGGAATCGCGAAGCGCCCATAGGTGTTGAGTACGGCGCCCGCGAGGGAGGTGAGCGAGATGAACAGGATGTAGGGGAAGGTGATGCGCAGCAGTTGGACCGTCAGGTCGAACTTGCTCGGCATCGCCGCAAAGCCAGGCGCGCTGACATAGATGATCAACGGGGCACAGACGATCCCGAGCGCGGTCACGATCAAGAGTGCCAGCGCCAGCAGCGAGGTGACGTGGTCCACCAGGTCGCGCGTCTCCGCCTCTCCGCGCCGCGTCTTGTACTCGGCCAGGATCGGCACGAACGCCTGCGAGAAAGCGCCTTCCGCGAAAACCCGGCGCAGCAGATTGGGAAGCCGGAACGCGACGAAAAACGCGTCCGTATAGAGTCCCGCTCCGAACGCCCGCGCGATGACCGCGTCGCGGACGAAGCCGAACACGCGGGACACGAGCGTCATCGCGCTGACGGTGAACAGGGCCCTCAACAGGTTCATGCGAGCGTGTGCTTCACTTCAAGGTTGGCTGCGGCCTCTAACATCAGAATCTTCGGCCATTCCTCCTGTGCGCTGGACCACGAAATCGCCGGTTCTCTCTCCCCTTTGCGACGGACGCACTCCCTCTCCCCTTGCGGGAGAGGGCCGGGGTGAGGGGGTGTCCGCACCGGCCGCCGGCATTCTGACAGCGGCAACTGCTTGGCGCAGCTTGCATTCTGCCGGATCAGACAGTATCCTTAGCGCCTTTTTTTGCGAGTCCCCGGAAGGGCAAGGAACCTCATGGCGAACACCGCGCAGGCCCGCAAGCGCGCCCGGCAGTCCCTCAAGCGCAACGCCCACAATGCGGCCCAGCGCTCTGAATTGCGCACCGCGCTCAAGAAGGTGCGAAAAGCGATTGCTTCGGGCGACAAGGCCGTGGCGCAGGCTAAGCTGCGGGAGTCGCAGAGCGTCATCGACGCGATCGCGGACAAGAAGATCTTCCATAAGAACGCGGCGGCGCGCTACAAGAGCCGGCTCGCCGCAGCGATCAAGGCAATGGCCTGAGGGCGCCCGCCACGCTCAGGCGTCTCTTACGCTAAGCCGACCCTCTCCAATCCCGTGCAGTGACCGCCGCCGGGGCGGCGGATCGTCGCGCCCATCTCTTGCTTCTCGTGGTTGATGCCGTGCCGAGCTGTGCCGCATGCGTGAACCAGTAAGCCGTATCCTGGTTATCAACGACGAGCAGCTCGTCCTGCGCGAGTTCGTCAAGGGCCTGAATGCGGCCGCGAAGAGCCTGGATAACCCGCACGGCATCATCTTCACGGGCATCACCACGGCGCGCGACGCGCTCAAGGCGATCGAGGAAGACGGCGACATTCAGGCCGTGATCGTCGACGACACGCTGTACACCCTCAAGAGCGACGGGGGCAACTCGCGCGTGCTGCAGATGTCGGCGTTGGAGCTGGTCCAGAAGATCACCCGTTTCCGCCCCGAGCTGGACGTCTACATCCTGATCGCGCAGGAGCAGGAGGACGAGGTGGTGGACGCCCTGTTCTCCGAGGCGGTGGACGGCTACTTCTACCGCGAAGAGCGCGACTTCCGCGGCATCTATCGGATCCTCAACGCGCAGCTGCAGGAAAAGGCGGATACGCCGTTCTACGACGCACTCAAGAGCTATGTTCTGATGGCCAAGGATGCCTGGCACACCCCGGGCCATTCATCCGGCGACAGCCTGCGCGACAGCCCGTGGGTGAGCGACTTCCACGAGTTCATGGGGGAGCACGTTTTCGACGCCGATCTGTCTGTGTCGGTCCAGCCGCTCGACTCGCTCATGGAGCCGAGCGGCGTGATCCTCGAGGCGCAGAAGCTCGCCGCCAAGGCGTTTGGCGCGCGCCGCACGTTCTTCGCTACCAATGGCACTTCGACCGGCAACAAGGTCATCTTCCAGACCCTCATCGCCCCGGGCGAGAAGCTGCTGCTCGATCGCAATTGCCACAAGTCTGTGCACCACGGTGTCGTGCTGTCGGGCGCGCATCCGGTCTATCTCGACTCGTCGATCAACCGCAAGTACGGCATCTACGGGCCCATCCCCAAGAAGTCCATCCTGCGGGCCTTCGAAGAGCACTCGGACGCGGAAGCCCTGGTGCTCACATCCTGCACCTACGACGGCCTGCGCTACGACCTGGCGCCGATCATCGAGGCCGCCCACGCCAAAGGCATCAGGGTGGTGGTGGACGAGGCGTGGTATGGCTTTGCCCGCTTCCACCCGGCGTTCCGCCCCACCGCCCTCGAGTCGGGCGCGGACTACGCGACGCAGAGCACGCATAAGGTCCTGTCGGCCTTCTCGCAGGCCAGCATGATCCACGTGAACGATCCGGACTTCAACGAGCACATCTTCCGCGAAAACTTCAACATGCACACCTCCACCAGCCCGCAATACAGCATGATTGCGAGCCTGGACGTAGCCCGCAAACAAGCGGTCATGGAGGGATACAAGCTGCTGGCGCGCACCTTGTCGCTGTCCACCGAGCTCCGCCACCAGATCGACTCCACCGGCGTATTCCGCGCGCTCGAGCTCGACGACCTGCTGCCCGACGAGGTGCGCAACGACAATCTCCAGCTCGACCCCACGAAGGTCACCGTCGACATCTCCGAATGCGGCTACACCGTAGACGAGCTGCAGCACGAGCTGTTCGAGCGCTACAACATCCAGGTGGAGAAGTCGACTTTCAACACCCTGTCGCTGCTGCTCACGATCGGCACGACACGCAGCAAGGTCTCGCGCCTGTACGACGCCTTGATGCGCATCGCGCGCGAAGGGCGCTCCGCCCGCCGCCTGTACCGTACACCCGACATCCCGGGGTTCACGCAGCTGAAATATCTGCCGCGTGACGCCTTCTACTGCGGCGGCAAGATCGCCGCCGTCCTGGATGAGAACGACCGCATCAACGCCGGCCTGAACGGCAAGGTCGCTGCCGACCAGGTCACGCCTTACCCGCCTGGAATCCCCGTCCTGGTGCCGGGACAGGTCATCACGACCGATGTCATCCACTATCTGGCCGGGCTGCTGCGCAGCCATAAGCGGGTCGAGCTGCACGGCATCGTTTACGACGGCTATATCCCGTGTGTCCGGGTGCTTACGCCAAGCGACGAGAAGGGGCTGAAAAAGCTGAAGAGCTAGGGACGCTCGACTCAGCCCAAGGCTCCGGCTTGCGCGCAGAGGCCGATTCGGATACAACTAACTTCCGCTGACGTTTGACGGCAACACGCACGGCGGCCCCGGCCGCCGTGCGCATTTTGGCAGGGGTGTGCCCTTTTACCGCGACAAGCCAACCCATGACAGAGAACTCCGCCCCGCAAGACACAGTGACCTCGCACCTGATGGACACGTACGGCCGGCTGCCCGTCGCCTTTGCGCGAGGTGAAGGCGTCTGGGTCTGGGACATCGCTGGCAAGCGTTATCTCGATGGCTTCTCCGGGATCGCGGTGACCGGTCTAGGGCACGCCCACCCGCGCCTGATTCGCGCCATAGCCGAGCAAGCCGGCAGGATCATCCACGCGTCGAACTGGTATCGCATCCCGGAGCAGGAGCGGCTCGCGGACCTGCTGTGCGAGCTGTCGGGCATGGACAACGTGTTCTTCTGCAACTCCGGGTGCGAAGCCAACGAGGCCGCGATCAAGCTCGCCCGCCTCTACGGGCACCAAAAGGGCATCGAGCAGCCCACCATCGTGGTAATGGAGAAGTCATTCCATGGCCGCACCATGGCCACGCTTTCGGCCACCGGCAACAGAAAAGTCCAGGCCGGCTTCGAGCCCCTTCTGTCGGGGTTTGCGCGAGTGCCCTACAACGATCTGCAGGCGCTGGAGCAGGTCGCGGCGAACAACAAGAATGTGGTGGCGGTGCTGGTCGAGCCTATCCAGGGCGAAGGCGGGATCAATATCCCCGACGATGGCTATATCGCCCATCTGCGCGAGGTCTGCGACAGTCAGGGCTGGCTGCTCATGCTGGACGAAGTACAGAGCGGTATCGGCCGCACCGGCCGCTGGTTCGCCCACCAGTGGACAAACGCAAAGCCGGATGTGATGACGCTGGCCAAGGGCCTTGCCAACGGCGTACCGATCGGCGCGTGCCTGGCGCGGGGAGCTGCCGCGCACGTGTTTCACCCCGGCAACCATGGCGCCACCTTCGGCGGCAACCCCCTGGCGACTACGGCGGCCTATACCACGCTGCGCATCATCGCCGAGGAAGGCCTGTTGGAGAACGCCGCCCAAATCGGGAAGGTGATCCGCAGCGGTCTCACCAAGCAGCTCAACGGAGTGGCGGGGATCAAGGAAATCCGTGGCCAGGGGCTGATGGTGGGCATCGAACTCGAGCGGCCGTGCAGCGAGCTGGTCCTGGCGGCGCTGGAGCGCGGACTGCTCATCAACGTCACCGTGGACACTGTCGTTCGCCTGCTGCCCCCTCTCATCATGCGCCAGGGCGAGGCTGCGCAACTCGTCGATGGGGTCGCCAGTCTGATCCAGCAGTTCCTGGCGCAGCCGGTGAGCGTCGCCGCCCAGGGGTGACGTGACGCGCTCATGCCGGCCACCAGACATTTCCTGGAGCTGAAGGATTTCAGCCGGGCTGAGCTCGACTACCTGATGGCGCGCACCCGGGTGCTCAAGTCGCGCCAGCGCAGCGCCACGCTGCACCAGCCGCTCAAGGGCAAGACCCTGGCCATGATCTTCGAGAAGAACTCGACCCGCACCCGGGTTTCGTTCGAGGCGGGCATGGCGCAGCTCGGCGGCGCAGCGCTGTTCTTGTCCTCCCGCGAGACTCAGCTTGGGCGCGGCGAACCGATCGAGGACGTGGCCGAAGTGATCTCGCGCATGGTGGACGTGGTGATGATCCGCACCTTCGAGCACGACATCGCGCAGCGCTTCGCGAGTCACTCACGCGTCCCCGTGATCAACGGGCTCACTGACCGCTACCATCCGTGCCAGGTGCTGGCCGACATCTTCACCTTCGTCGAGCAGCGCGGCCCGATCCGCGGCAAGACGGTGGCCTGGATCGGCGATCCCAATAACGTGTGCAACACCTGGCTGCAGGCGACTGAGATCTTCGACTTCCACTTCCATGTCGCTTCACCTCCTGGGTACGAGCTGGAGCCGGCGCTCGGGGCGGGGCGTGAGGCCGGGCATCTGACGCGCTTCAGTCAGCCGCTCGAGGCGGTGCGCGGCGCCGACGTGGTCACCACGGACGTGTGGACGAGCATGGGGTTCGAAGACGAGGCCGAAGAGCGCAAGAGGCAGTTCGCCGGATTTCAGGTGAACCGGAGCATGATGCGCCTCGCCAAGCCCGACGCCTTGTTCATGCATTGCCTGCCCGCGCACCGCGGCGAAGAGGTCGAGTCGGCCGTGATCGACGGCCCGCAGAGCGTGGTCTGGGAAGAAGCGGAGAATCGAATGCATACCCAGAAGGCTCTGCTGGAATACCTGCTGCTGGGAAAGGTCGAACAGTAACAACGGGCAACGACGTCCGTCGCCGCGCAGGCGCCGGTCCTTCGAGAGGGCTGTCCCTATGAACGCTATCCGAACTCACTTATCCGCTGCCGCACTGCTGCTCGCTGCCGCCGGGTCCGCGACGCTCGCAGCCGACGACGAAGTCACCTGGATCGCCGACAGTCACGGCTGCAAGGTCGCCAACACCTTCCCGCGTCCGGGCGAAACCATCACCTGGAGCGGCTCTTGCAACAACGGTTACGCCGACGGCGATGGCGTGCTGCAGTGGTTCCTGAATGGCGACGTGGACGATCGCTTCGAGGGCCACCTGCAGAAGGGCTGGGCAGAGGGCCAGGGCGTCCTGGCCAAGGTCGACGGGAGCAAGTACGC
>DASPUW010000218.1:0-4240 GCA_035622675.1 Burkholderiales bacterium
CACTGCAGGCGCGTACGTGTCTAGCGCGAGAAGGAGCATGTGACATGAGCGGCCTCAGTCGTCGACAGGTAATAGGAAGCGCGGCCGCCGCGGCGGCCGCACTGACGCTGGGCGTCCCATCAGTTCATGCCCGGAAGCGTCGCGGGACTCTCCGATTCGTTCCGAACGGCGACCTGAAGGTCCTCGACCCTATCTGGACGACGGCGTACATCACGCGCAACCACGGCTACCTTGTGTATGACACCCTCTTCGGCACCGACGAAATGCTTCGAATCAAGCCGCAGATGGTGGATCGCTACACTGTTTCAGCGGACGGCATGACCCACGCATTCACGTTGCGCAACGGCCTTCGCTGGCACGATGGACGGCCAGTCCTAGCTGAAGACTGCGTGGAGTCGCTCAAGCGTTGGGGGAAGAAGGATCGCTTCGGTCGGCTCCTCATGGCGCACACCAGGAAGATTGCGCCCGTTGACAAGAAGACATTCACGCTCGAGCTCGCCGAGCGCTTTGGCCCAGTGCTCGACGCGCTGGCAAAGCCGTCGAGCAACGTGCCATTCATGATGCCGGCGAGGATCGCGGCCACGTCCTCGGACGAGCAGATCAAAGAGAGTGTAGGCTCGGGGCCGTTCAAGTTCGTCAGGGACGAATGGCAGCCGGGTCATCAAGCGGTGTACGTGCGCAATCCTGATTACGTCGCGCGCAACGAAGCGCCAAGCGGCTCGACGGGCGCCAAGAAAGTCGATCTCGACAAAGTACTCTGGCGGTATATTCCTGATCCCGAGGCGGCCGCGGATGCGTTCGCTGCGGGCGAGGTCGACTGGTGGGAGGTGCCGCCGCTCGATTTCATTCCGAAGATCGAAGAGGATCCGACGCTGCAGACCTTCCTCCCGGATCCCTTCGGCGTACAGGGCTGGCTCCAGCCTAACCACCTCCATCCGCCGTTCAACAACAGGAAAGCGCGGGAGGCGCTGGTCCACATGATGGAGCAGGTGACATATCTGTATATGTCCATTGGACAACCGAAGTATTTCCGGCCCTGTTACTCGGTTTTCCCCTCCAGCAGTCCCTACACAACGATCGCCGGCGCCGACGCGCTCATGAAGCACGATGCCGACAGAGCGAGGCAGCTCGTACAGGAGTCGGGTTACGACGGCCGCCCGGTTGTAATGATCTACGTCACTGACGTGTCCTTCCTCTACCAAGCGGCCCTCGTCACGCGCCAGCGCCTCGAGAGTATTGGTTTCAAGGTGGAGCTCAGGCCGATGGACTGGTCCACGAGCCTCGTCGTGCGCACCCGCAAAGAGCCGCCCAGCGAGGGCGGGTGGAACCTGTTTCACACCTGGTGGCAGGCGGTGGATCTGATGAGTCCAGCAAATCATTTCGGCGTATCCGGCGCCGGCTCGAACGCGTGGTATGGCTGGCCCGACATCCCGCAGCTCGACGAGCTCACCACCCAGTGGGTGCGTGCCACCGATCAGGCGAAGCGCAAGCAGCTCGCCGACGAGATCCAGAAGATCGCTCTGCGTGAGGTCGCGTATGTGCCGTTCGGAGAGTGGTCCTCGCCGACGGCCTTCCGAAGCAGCGTCCAGGGCGTCCTCAGATTCTCCTCCCCGGTCTTCTGGAACATAGTGGTCAGATAGACGATCCCATTGGAGTCCAGCCGACTTTGAACGACCGCTCTCCCGGGAGGCGAGCGTCGGCTATTGGGAAACGTGGCCTGCAGCTTCGGGTCGACTCCGACGTGGGACGTCCGTTACTCATGGCGCTGCTTTCGGACGCACTTTGCGACATCCAGTGGCCCGAACTCGACGCCAATACCTGCCATTCGGAAGACGATAACGAGTCGATAGGGGCGTAACTTCACGCTGGCTGAACGCCAGCCCCACCCGACGTTGCCTGTGATCAAGCAAACTTTTGGGTTGATGAATCCAGGTTCTCAGTAAGGTGGGGGTCAGCATTCCATCGCCATCCGTATGGCATCCGTAAGTGCCCGTTGCCTAATCTGTCGATGAAATGTTTGGCCGGTATACCGACCCCGGGGGCGAGTCGGATAGTGCTTTCAAACGGGAGGTCATATGAAGACGCAAAACAAGATCGCTTGCTTCGGTTGTTTAAGCATCAGCTTGATCGCATCCACGGGATGCATCGCAGATAGCGGCACATATGAGCAGGTCTGGAGCATTCTGACGAATTACAGCAAGTCCGAGCGAGCTCCTGGTGAAACCGTAATTGGAGGATCATCCAGCGGAACGGCGACCGTGATCAAGACCAGTGGTGGTCCATTCGTCGAGGGGTCAAGTGACCTGGCCGAGTGCATCGTGTTTGCTAAGAGGAACGCGGCCGGTATTGACTTGGAAGCTGATTGCACTACGACGTCCTCGGCGGGGGACAAGATATTTTCGGTCGCCAGGAGGAAGTCAGGCGATGTCACTGCCGGTTCGACGGGCGAGGGGAAAAGCCAACTCGTCGGTGGCACGGGAAAATACGCTGGAATCAGCGGTAATTGCGCCTACAGGGTGGATAACCTTTCGGCCAATCGCCTAGTGACAATAGTCAAGTGTGATTGGCAAAAATAAAAGAGTGAAGCCAGCTGAGCCGGTCCAATAGCAGACGCTCGTCAACTTCGTCTTTGGGTCGATAGCACCGCTCACACCGCTTTGCGGCGCGCGTCGCTGAATCCAGTTGTGGCCGATCGCGGGGGTTGAACCAACCGGATTAGCCCGTCTTCGCCTCAGTCGCCACGCGCCGCTGCTTCCACTCCCACGCTCCGACCGCAAAGGCCGCCAAAGCCAGGAGCGCGGCAGCGATGAAGGACCAGTGCAGCCCGCGCAGCAGCGCCTCGGCCGGTAGGGTGAGCAGCGCGTGGTGACGCCCGCCGCCGGTGTCGCCTATCGCCACCAACGAAAAGATCGATGCAATCACCGGCACCCCCGTCGTTTGCCCCAGCGTGCGCATGAGCGACAACAGCGCCGAAGCGATGCCGAGCTGATCGCGCGGCACTGCGTTGAGCACGCTGCTGTTGTTTGCCGCGTTGAACAACCCCATGCCCAGTCCAACCGGGGCGACGCGCAGCGCGAAGCCCAACGCGCTCACGTGCTCATCGATGCCCGCAAACAGCGCGCATCCGAATACCACCAGTAGCAGGCCGATCAGAGTGACGCCGCGCGCACCCACGCGATCGGCCAATGCGCCACCCATCGGTGCCGTGACGCCGCCGACGATCGGCGCGACCGCCAGCAATAGGCCGACTTTCGCAGTGGGAAACCGGGCGATCACCTCGAGGAAAAACGGCTGGAGGAAACCCGTGCCCCCGAGCACCAGAAACACCAGGTAGCCCATCAAGAGCCCCGTCGCGAACGGCTTGTTGCGAAACACGCGCAGATCGAGAATGGGGCTGGCAGCGCGCGCTTCCACGTACAGAAACCCAGCAAACCCGGCAACGGCGATCGCCAGCAGCCCCACGACGAGCGGCGTTCCGAATCCGTCGCGCTGACCCCAGGTGAGGCCGAGCGCCAGGCCCCCGAGCATGATGCAGGCGAGCAGCGTGCCGGGCCAATCCAAAGCGGCGGCGGCGGGACGACCCGGGATCAACGGTACGAAGCGATAGACGACCCACATGGCCGCGAGGCCAACCGGAATGTTCACCAGAAACATCCAGCGCCATCCGGCCAGCTCGATGATAAAGCCGCCTACGGACGGTCCCAGCGCTACACCCAGGAGCACGGCGGAACCGATCATGCCGAGCGCCCGCCCGCGCTCGGTGATGCCGAACATCTCGCCCACGATCGCCGCGCCGAGCGCGGAGACGAACACAGCCCCCAGCGCCTGCAGCGCGCGAAACGCGATCAGCCAGCCGGCCGATGGAGACAACCCGCAGAGCAGCGAGCCCAGAGTGAAGATGGCGAGGCCCGCGAGGTAGGCCTGCTTCTTCCCACGGATGTCGCCCATGCGTGCCGCCACCATCACCAGCGCAGTGGCGATGAGCAGATAAGCCAGCACGACCCACTGTATGGTGGAAAATGTCGTATGGAACGCCGCGACCAGCGTCGGCAGGGCCACGTTCACGATGCTGGCGTCCAGCGTGAACATGAACACGCCCAGGCACAGGCCGATCAAACCGAGCCAGCGTTCGGGCAGCGGACTGGGTTCGCCGGCGCCGGATGTGGCGGGAGGAGATTTGCTCAATGGAGAACTCTGTGTGTGCCGGCCGCGTTCTGACTCCCGGCCGGTTGCTCGATGC
>DASPUW010000219.1:0-4172 GCA_035622675.1 Burkholderiales bacterium
TCCCCGGCCTGGTCCCGGAAAATCGAAATGTTCGCCCCGCGCTGTGACGCCGCAGAAACACGCCGGGGCCGCAGCAACGGAACCACCAGGAACAGCACGGCGGCGCCCGCCAGGGCGATTGCGACGAGTGCAAACCAAGTCATGATCGGCTGCCCACGCGGCGAGGCAGCTTGCGTTGCTCGAAAATGGCACGAAAAAGGCGCGAATTATAGCGCAGCGCGGCTGGCGTCCCGGCTCCCGGCACCACGCCCTAAGCGGGGCCCGGAGGCTCGTCGGCCTGGAGCAAGGCCTGGGCCCGCGCGTGTTCCGACGCTGTCAGCGTGCGCGTGGTCACGCGCCCACGCCGGCGGGTCAGGTACACCACCAGACCGCCCAACCCGACAATGAGCAGCACGGCAGGCCCAAACCACAGCACCGCGGTGGTCGCCTTGAGCGGCGTGCGGTAGAGCACGAAGTCGCCGTAGCGCTCAGTGAGCCATGCCTTGATCTGCTCATCGCTCCGTCCGGCCCGCATCTGTTCACGCATCTGGTTGCGCAGATCGGTAGCGAGATCGGCGTGAGAGTCCGCCAGGCTCTCGTTCTGGCACACCAGACAGCGCAGCTCCTGGGTAAGGCGCGCGAGCCGTTGCTCGAGCACGGGGTCTTCCGCCACCGGCGGCGCCTCGTTGGCGGCCGCCAGCGCTGGAACCAAACACAGCAGAGCAGCGAGCAGTCCGCGGATCACGACGCCTGCAGCCGTTTCACCAGCGGGAGAATCCGCTCGCTGAGCACCTTGAGCGTGACCGGTCCGATCTGCTTGAAGCGGATGACACCGCTCTTGTCGATCACGTAGGTTTCGGGCACGCCGTAAACACCATAGTCGATGCCCACTTTGCCTTCTGGATCGCTCACCGAAAGCGTGTACGGGTTGCCGTTGCGCGCCAGCCACGCCTGCGCCGCCGGGCGATTGTCCTTGTAGTTGAGGCCATAGATCGGTACCACGCCTTGCTTGGACAACTCCACCAGCACCGGGTGCTCCTCGACACATGACACACACCATGACGCCCACACGTTGAGCAGCCACACCTGGCCGCGCAGATCGCGGTCGGCCACGGATCTCGCAGGATCGTCCAGGCGCGCCAGGCGGAAAGCGGGCGCCGCCTTTCCGACCAGCGGCGACGGGACCTCGCGCGGATCGAGTGAGAGGCCGACCCAGAGGAATACCAGGAGGACCAGGAACAGAAGCAGCGGGAGTATGAAGCGCAGGCTTTTCATCGCGCGCCTTGCGCCGCTGGCTCTGCGCCGGCGCTCACCGATGCGTTCCATTCGCGCCGAGCCAACCGGTAGCGACGATCGGTGACCGCGATCAACCCACCCAGCGCCATCAAGAAGGCTCCGCCCCAGATCCAGTCGACGAACGGCTTGTACTGCACGCGCACGGTCCACGCCCCGTCCTGCAGCAGCTCGCCGAGCGAGACGTACAGGTCGCGCGTGACACCGCTATCGATTGCCGCATCGGTGACGGGCATCTGCTGCACCGTGAAGAAGCGCTTCTCCGGATACAGCGTTGCGACCGGCCGGCCGCCTCTGGTCACGTTGAAAATGCCGCGCGTCGCTTCGTAGTTAGGTCCGTGCACATCCTTGAGCCCTTCGAGACGAAACTGATAGCCGGCGACCGCAACGGTGTCGCCCGGCGTCATGCGAACATCCTTCTGCGCCTCGTAACCACGCACCAGCGTCACGCCGATGATGAAGACGCACACGCCGAGGTGCGCGACCAGCATGCCCCAGTAGCCGCGCGGGAGCCGTCGGATAGCCGCACTCGCGGACTCCACGCCGGAAGCGCGCGCTTGCTCGACACGGCGGGCGAGATTCACGCAGGTTGTCGTGGCGACCCAGGCCGCGAGGAAGACGCCGACCGCGACCCAGTTCGACCACCCGCCCATCGCCACCGGCACCAGGACCGCGATCACTATCGACACAGCAAAGGCCCATCTGAGGCGCCTCGCCATGGCGCTCGGTTGATCTTCCTTCCAGCGCAGGAGCGGACCGATTCCCATCACCAACACCGCGGGCACCATCGCGATAGGGAAAGTGACCTCGAACCACGGCAGCCCGACCGAGAGTTTGCCGTAACCGAGGACCTCGTGGAACAGCGGGTACAGCGTGCCGAGCAGCACGGCGGCCGCTGCAACCACGAGCAGCACGTTGTTGACCAACAGCGCCGACTCGCGCGACAGCAGACCGAAGGCACCGCCCAGGCCGACCTTCGGCGCACGCCACGCAAACAGCAGCAACGAGGCGCCGATCACCAGCGCCAGAAACGCCAGAATGAAGATGCCGCGCTTGGGGTCGGTGGCAAAAGCGTGCACCGAGGTGAGTACCCCCGAGCGCACGAGGAATGTGCCAAGCAGGCTCAGCGAGAACGCAACGATCGCGAGCAGCACCGTCCAGAGCTTGAAGCCGCCGCGCTTTTCTGTCACCGCGAGCGAGTGCATCAGAGCGGTCCCCACCAGCCATGGCATGAACGACGCGTTCTCCACGGGATCCCAGAACCACCAGCCGCCCCAGCCGAGTACGTAGTAGGCCCACCCACTCCCCAACGCAATGCCCACCGTGAGGAAGGCCCACGCCAGCGTGGTCCAGGGGCGCGACCAGCGGGCCCAGGCAGCATCCAGCTGCCCGCCGATGAGCGCGGCGATGGCAAAGGCAAACGCCACCGAGAAGCCCACGTATCCCATGTAGAGCATGGGCGGGTGAATCACCATGCCCGGATCCTGCAGCAGCGGGTTCAAGTCGCGCCCGTCGGGAGCCGGCGGCAGCAAGCGCTCGAAGGGATTCGAGGTGAACAGCAAGAACAGCAGGAAGCCGACGCTGATCGCAGCCATTACAGAAAGTATCCTGGCCGTCATCGCGTCGGGCAGATGCCGGCTGAACACGCTGACCGCCGTCATCCACAGGTTCAGCATGAGCACCCAGAGCAGCAGCGAGCCCTCGTGGCTGCCCCACGTGGCGGCGAAACGGTAGCGCAGTGGCAGGTGAGAATTCGAGTTCGACGCGACGTTGAGCACCGAGAAGTCGTTGCTGACGAACGACCACGCCAGACACGCAAAAGCGATCACGACGAACACGAGCTGACCCTGCGCCGCTGGCCGTGCCAGGGCCATCCAGGTTGCGTCGCCGCGCTGTGCACCAAGCAGCGGGATCGACGCCTGCACACACGCGATGCACAGCGCCACGATGAGGGCGAAGTGTCCGAGCTCCGGAATCATTCGTGTTTCATCCTTAGGCGCCGTCTCATTTCTTTGGCGGAACGATCAAAGTCTTCTGCGAGGTGAGGGCTGCGCGCCGGGCCTTCTCCACCGCATCCGCTGCCTCCGGCGGCATGTAGTTCTCGTCGTGCTTGGCCAACACCTCCTGCGCGCGGAACACGCCATCGCTACCGAGCTGCCCCAGCGCCACCACGCCCTTTCCCTCCTTGAACAAGTCGGGCAGCATCCCGCTGTAGACGACAGCGATGTCATGTGCGGTGTCGGTGACGACGAAGCGCACACCGACCCCGTTCACCTCGCGCTGCACGCTGCCCGGTTGCACCAGGCCACCGATGCGAAAGCTGCGCCCCTGCGGGGCCTCGTGGGCTGCCACCTGCGAAGGGCTGAAAAAAAACACGAGATTGCTCTGAAACGCGTTGAGGATCAAGGCGGCGGCGGCGCCGAGGGCCGCCAGTCCAACACCGATCAATGCCAGTCGTTTGTGCCTCGGCCTCATGCGGGCCCATCCCTCCTACCGCCCGTACGACCGAGAGCCCGGAGCAGAGTTCGTCGACGTCGGCGTAGGAGCCACAACTCCACGGCGATGCACACGGCGGCGAGCCCGTACGACCCCCAGACATACGCGGCGTACCCGCCCATCGCGAAGAAAGCCTGGGGGCTGTCCCAGCTCATACGCTCGCCTCGGGCATCTGCCGCACCCAGTCCGCATGCGCCTCGCGCTCGAGGATGATGCTGCGCACCCGGTAGAGGCTCGCAGCGATGGCGTACATCCACGCGGCGAGCGCCATGATCAGCATTCCGACAAGCATCGTCGCGGCCATGGAGGGTGCGCGTGTCAGGCTCACCGAGGCGCCCTGATGAAGCGTGTTCCACCACTTCACCGAGAAATAGATGATGGGCACGTTGACTACCCCGACCAGG
>DASPUW010000220.1:0-4252 GCA_035622675.1 Burkholderiales bacterium
GCGCAGAAGCAGGTACAGCTTGGCGGTCTCTTCCAATTCCTCCGTGGCGTACACCGCGGTCTCGAGGTCTTTGCCCGCCACCACCGGACCGTGATTGCTGAGCAGCACCGCGTGATGGCGACGGGCCGCTTCGCGCACGGCATTGGCGAGCGTCATGTCGCCGGGAGCGTAATAGGGCAGTAATGCCAGCCGACCGATCTTCATCACGTAATAAGCGGTGATGGGTGGAATCGGATTGAGCGGGTCGGTGTCGGCGAGGACCGAAACCGCCACCGAGTGCGTCGAGTGCAGATGCACGATCGCGCCGGCACCCGGCCGCTCTGCATACATGGACAGGTGCAGGAACGCTTCCTTCGTGGGCTTTTCGCCAGAGACCGTGTTGCCGCTCGAGTCCACCTTCGACAGCGTGGCGGGGTCCAGCCGGCCAAGGCAGGAATTCGTCGGTGTCATCAGAAAACCACCATCGACGCGCACGCTGATGTTGCCTGAGCTGCCCCCAGTCAGGCCGCGATCGAAGATCGATTTGCCGAACCAACAGATTTCTTCGCGCAGCTTCGATTCCGTCATCGCGGCATGGCTCAAGGCTGGACGCGGAGCGCTTTGGTGAAGAAATCGGGTGCCCCGAAATTGCCCGACTTCAAAGCCAGCGCGAGCGTCGGCTCGCCGATGCTGAAGGTCCACGGCACGCCGGGGTCGATCTCGGGGCCGATGTAGAGGCCCTGCACACCGAGCGCGCCGACCACTGCGCCCGCGGTCTCGCCGCCGGCTACCACCAGCCGCCGCACGCCCTTGGCGACGAGCCCCTGTGCGATCTGGCCCAGCGTGCGCTCGATCAGCGCACCCGCCTGCTCGCGGCCGAGCCTAGCCTGCGCCTCGCTCACCTGCTCGGGCGCAGCGGTGGAATAGATCAGGATCGGTTTCTCTCCGATGCGCTCACCGGCCCAGGCCAGCGCCTCCCGCGCCTGATCCCGTCCGCCCGCGATCGCGAGCGGATCGAGAACGAAGGCAGCGTGGTCTTTTTTCATCTGCGCGACCTGTCCCTGCGTGGCGACCGAGCAGCTCCCGGCCAGCACCGCCGCCGGTCCGCCTACCTTCGGCAATTCCCCGCGCTGACCCGCCTTGAGCAGGCCCGCGCGCACGAAGTTCGCCGGGAGCCCCATCGCCATCCCGGAACCGCCGGTGATCAGCTTGAGGTTCGCGCACGCCTCGCCGAGGCAGAGCAAGTGCTCGTCAGTGATCGCGTCGAGGACGACGTGGCGAGCGCCGGCGCGCCGCAAGCGGTCGAGCGCCTCGGCCACAGCCGCCGCTCCCTTCACCACCGTGGCGTACTGGACGAGATCGACCTTGTGCTGAGTCTGCCGCTGCAGAACCCGGACGAGCGAGGGATCGGTCATCGGCGTGAGCGGATGGTGGCGCATGCCGGACTCGGAGAGCAGCTCGTCAGCGACGAACAGGTAGCCCTTGTACACCGTGCGCTTGTTGGTCGGGAACGCCGGGTTGAAGACGGTCAGGCGCTCGCCCAGCGCGTCCAGCAGGGCATCCGCAACCGGCCCGATATTGCCTCGGTCCGTCGAATCGAAAGTGGAGCAGTACTTGAAATAGTACTGCCGCGCTCCGCGGCTACGCAGCCAGTCCAGAGCCGAGAGCGACATCTGCACCGCCTCTGCAGCGGGATTGCTCCGCGACTTGAGCGCAACGATAATGCAGTCCGCCGGGGGAACCTCGAGGCCGGGCTTCGGCACGCCCAGCAGTTGGATCGTGCGCATGCCCGCCTTGACCAGCGTGTTCGCGAGGTCGGTAGCGCCAGTGAAGTCGTCGGCGATGCAGCCCAGCAGCAGGCTCACTGACAGGATCCTTTCGTCGCCGGCTGGCGGTCCAGGCTCACTTCCAATGCGGGGGCCAGGTCTTCTGCAGGTACGGCAGGGCTTCGATGCGCTTCATCCAGGTGTTGACTTTGGGCCCGATCGCACCGCGCAGATCGAGGCCCGGACTCTTCTTGTCCATCCTGAGGCTGAGGGCGATAAACGGATAGAGCGTGTAGTCCGCCGCAGACAGCTCACCCGCAAGATAGTGCCCTTGCACCAAGTTCTCCCAGCGCGCGAGCTCCTGCGTTATGTCACGCTTGCCCTCTGCGATCTCGTCCACGTTCCACTTTTCCTGAGGTGTGAACAGGACCTGGTCGGCCAGCTTGTCCATCGCGTGCGCATAGTACTGGTCCGCCTCCTGTACCAGCCGCCGGACCAGTGCGCGACCACGCGCGTCGCCTGGAAAGAGCCTGGCGCCGGCGTACTTCTCGTCCAGGTATTCGACTATGGCCACCGACTCGTAAAGCGCGAACCCGTCGTCCACGATGGCGGGCACTTTCTGGCGTGGGTTGATGGCCGAGAACTCCGGCTTGCGCAGATCTCCGGCCGAGAAGGACTGGATCCTGAGCTGGTACGCGATGCGCTTGTGCTCGAGAGCGAGCCAGACCCGCCAGGCATACGGTGAACCGGAGCCGTAATAAAAGGTGAGCGCCATCAGACGGACAGTGCCGACCTCGAGCCGAGCGCGCAGCCGGCGATCTTCCAATCGCCGTCGCGCTGACGTTCCATGATGTAGAAAGCGATGACGACGGAGTCGCCGTGGGCCACGATTTCGATCGGCTGCACGGGCTGGCCCGACAACACGAAAGGCTCCAGGAACCGCACGCTTTCCGGGCGATAGACGGCCCGGTAGCCGATGCGCACCATGTGCATGAACTCACCGGCGCTGCGGAACTGCTTCTGAATGCCCGGTGACGCGAACGAGAAAGCGCTCTCGGCATCATCGCGCTTGAACGCCTCCAGCTGGGAGGTGATGACGGCGCGGATCGAACCCCAATCTGTGTCGGAGGGTTCGTCGCGCGCCGAGGCCGCCATGGACGTGGCCCGCAGCCCGATGACCAGCAGCAGGCAGGAGACGACTTTGAGGCAGTGGTTCATGGCGGCAAATACGGCGAGGCGCGCCTAGCATCGTACTCTACGGGGCGCGCGCAGAGAAGCGAGGCTCCACCTTTATAATTCTGACATGGACGAAATCGTCCTGCGCGCGCTGCAACGCTGGCCTGACGTCCCATCGGTCTACGGCTGGCTCAGCCTCGACCAGCGTGGACGCTGGTCGATCAAAGGAGAGCGTGTCGCCAACGCGGCGCTCATCGACTTCATCGGCCGCAACTACGCATGCGACGCGAAGGGGCGCTGGTTCTTCCAGAACGGTCCCCAGCGGGTGTTCGTGACCCTGGCGTACGCACCTTACGTGTACCGCACATGCCACGGGCGAGAGGGCGAGCTCGGTTTGATCGCTCACACGGGGGCAGCGGCCGATGCACCCCGCGGCGCCTGGCTGGACGATGCGGGCGGACTTCTAATCGAAACCGGGCTTGGTGTGGGCGCGATCCATGATCAGGATCTGTCGGAGGTCCTGGGATCGCTGTCCGGGGCGAGCGGACGGCCGCTCGACGACGACGCGACCGAGCGGCTGCTGGCCCCTCGGGAGGACGGGGGGCCTGTCGCTGCGCTCCTCAGCCTGGGCGGCGTTGCGTTGCGCGTGTCGACTATCCGTTCAGCCGATGTGCCGCAGCGCTTCGGGTTCGATCCCGCGCCGCGCCCAGCGCCAGGGGAGCCGGAGTGCTAGGGGCTTCCCTAGCTGCCCGACAGGATACTTGCCGGACTACTTGATGCGCCGCCGGCTGTAGTCGTCCTCGATGCTGTCCCGGTAGAAGCTGATCATCGTCGGTGCAGCCATGAAACGACGGTGGACTTCGGATGGGACTTTGGAGTACTGCCAAATGGTGCCGTCGGTCAGCTCGACCTCCAGCACTTGGGTGGCGGAGTCGTAGCCGACTGAGCGGATCTGACTGGAGTTGACCTTCTTCCGTTCCATGGCCCCTCCGCGAGCTCGAAGCAGATCGTGAAGGGAACAGGATAGCTCAGCGACTAGAGCGCAACCGCGCGGGGCGGGTTGGCCATGCGCACAGCGGCGCGGCCGCACAACGCTTCCCCTGCTCTTGATCGAAGCGATCTCGACCAAGCCAAGCGCGCGTCCGGCCCGGCCCGCTACGCACTACACCTTAGGGGTTCAGCTACTGCGACCCCTGAAGGACAAAGCCCGCGGAGGTACTGGTATCCTCACGGATGCAGACCTCCCGCGAGCATCCTGGAAGCTAAAGCTTAGTTCGGCCGGTTACCAGAAACCGGGAACGGCCAAGCTGCGGGTGCGGGAGCGGGTTTTG
>DASPUW010000221.1:0-3455 GCA_035622675.1 Burkholderiales bacterium
GGGCCGCAGGCGTGGACGCGAGCCTCGATTTCGCCCGCAGACTGGACCGTAGACTTGACGCCGGAGGCGCTGAGCGAGTTGCGGGCTGTCCTTCGAGAGCTGCGGCGCTCTCCAGTACCGGTGCTCCTGCTTTCCACGCGCGATTACGCACTCGACGCCTGTCGTCAGGTCATGGATCGAGTACGCGCTGCCACACAGCGCGGCCCCATGTTCGCCGTGCTCGACCGACTGCCGATGGACGAAATCACGCGCGAGGAATCGGTCAGCCTCTACTGGCTGCTGGCCAGTCTGCTCGCGCGCCCCGTGGCCCAGAAGCTGAACGGGCAGATGTTCTACGACGTGACGGACACGGGGGCCAAGCTCAAGCCGGGCTCCGGCATCCGTCCGACCGTGACCAATGTCGATCTGCGCTTCCACAACGACAATTCGTACAACGAGACGCCGCCAGAATACGTGGGCCTGCTGTGCCAGCAGACCGCCAGGCAGGGCGGGGTAAGCCGGGTGATGAGCGTCTACACTGTGCACAACGCGCTGCTCGACGAGCACGCCGACGTTTTGCCGCGCCTCTATGAGGCGTTCTGGTACGATCGTCACGCTGAGCACGGGCCGGGCGAACCCACGACCTACGCCGCACCGATCTTCGAGTATGACGGCGTGCTGCACGCCCGCTTGGCTGTGCGCGAAATCGTCGCCGGATACGAGCTGCGCGGCGAGCGCATCGACGGCCAGGCGGCGGCGGCGATCGCGGCCGTCGAATCCGTGTTCGACCGCCCGGATCTGCGCATCGACCTGGATTTTCAGCCGGGGCAGATTCAGTTCGTCAACAACCGGGCCACCGGGCACGCCCGCACCGAGTTCACCGATTGGCCGGAGCCGGAACGGAAGCGCTTCCTGGTGCGCCTCTGGCTGCGCGACCGCGGGGCTCGAGGCTATCGGGGATAGAATCCTGCAACTGATCGGCAGGCGGGGTTGAACGCAGCGCCGATCCGCCCCCATCGGGGCGAAGAACAAGAACGCATCTGGACCAAGCTCGGGGAGGAGCATTCATGACGTCACGCATCACAGCGGGCCTTGTGCTGCTCGGAGCGCTGTTCGGCTGGGCCAGCGACGGCAGCGCCCAGGCGGCCAGGCACTATCGCTTCGCCTACGACCAGCCAAAGAACACCGGCTACGGAATCGTGGGCGATATCTTCGCAAGCAAGCTCGCCGAGCTCAGCAGAAACACCATGCTGATCGACCAGTACCCGGGCGCGCAGCTGGGCCAGGAGCCTCAGGTGCTTCAGCTCGTCAAGGCCGGCGATCTCGATTTCTGCATTTCCTCTTCCGCCAATGCGGCGACCCTGTCTCCGCAGTCCGGCGTGATGTCGCTCCACTTTCTGTTCAAGTCGGAGGATCACTTGAAGAAATCGCTCGCCGACGCCGGGCTGACCGAGGCGTTCAGGCAGATGATCGACGAGACCGTGCAGGGTGCGCACGTGATCGCGCTTGCGACGCTCGGCCTGCGCAACGTGTACGCCAAACGCGAAATCAAGAAGATCGAAGACATGAAGGGCTTGAAGGTGCGCGTTCAGGCAACCGCCACGGAGGACATGATGTTCCCTGCGTATGGCGCCCAGACTGTGCACATGCCGTTCGGCAACGTTTACACCTCGCTGCAGACGGGCGTTGTGGACGTGGCGGAGAACGGAGTCAATGTCTATCTCGTGAACAAGCACTATGAGGTGGCGCCGGTCCTCTCGATGACACAGCACGAAGCCAATAACAGCCTGATCTGGGTCAGCGACAAACTGTGGACAAGCCTGTCGGCCGAGCAAAAGCAATGGGTCCTGGGCGCCGCGGCCGAGGTCACCAGGACTCAGCCGGGCAAAGCGCTCGAGCTCGAACATCAATCCCAGACCAAGCTGCAGTCGATGGGAGTCAAAGTGGTCACCGACGTGGACAAGTCGGGATTCGTCAAGGTCGCCGACCCTTACCTGGCGAAGCTGGCCAAGCAACTGGGACCCTATGCGGCCAGGATCGAGCAGCTGATTTCCTCGATCAAATAGGTTCTCACGGATAGGGAAGGGTGGAGCTTCCAGCCCATCCCGCCGCATCGCGCGCAGCAGTCACATGAGCCTCGCCGACAAGCTGGTGCTTCGACGGCAACGCCATCTGAAGTGGCGGGCGCTCGATCCTCTCGAAACGATCCTGATGGTCATGTGCGGGATCGCTCTCTTTGGCTTTTCGACATCGGTCGCCTTCGACATCATTACCCGCACGATTGGTCATCCGTGGCTGTGGTTGCAGGAGGTGACCTCGGCGTTCTTCATCTACGGTATCTTCACGGGCACTGCAGTCGCGACACGGCGAAACGACCACCTGTACCTCACCGCCGTCGCGGAGGCGATGCACGGGCGGCCGCGATTGGTCGTCGAAGTGCTCGTGCGGATCGTGACCTTCAGCGTCGCGCTGTGCCTGATCGTTTTTGGATACGTCAATTTCCTGCGCGGCTTCGGCAGCTTTCGCATGCCCTCGATGACCCCCATCGCCTCGCTTTACGTCGCGATTCCAATGTCGGGTGTGCTGATCGCGCTGTTCACCGTCGAGCAGCTCGTGAACGGCTGCAGGAACGGATTCGAGCAGCCGGAGGAGCCCGAACCGGAATCGGCGATCAGTCCCGTCGACATGCCCGGACCGGATGGGGGTTGATGAGCGCGACACTGATCCTGCTGCTGATGACCTTCCTGTTCCTGTTCTTCGGGTACATGGGGGTCCCGGTTGCGTTCTCGCTTCTGGCCGGCGTCATGGTCGGCGCAATGTGCACGGACGTGTCGCTCGCAGCTATCGTCCAGAAGGTATTCGACGGCATGGACAGCGAGGCGCTGCTGGCGATCCCGTTCTTTCTGCTGGTCGGGGAGCTGATGAGCTCCGCCAATGTCGTAGCCCGCGTTGCCAATCTGTCGATGGCTCTGGTCGGTCACATCCGCGGAGGGCTCTCCCAGGTCGTCACGGTGTTCAGCATGTTCTTCTCGGAGATGTCGGGCTCGACGACTGCCGACGTCGCGGTAATCAGCCGGGCACTTAGCGGCCCGATGAAGAAGGAGGGCTACAATCCTCCGTTTATCGCCGCCATCATCGCAGCGGCATCGACCATCGCTGCGCTCGTGCCGCCGAGCATCACTGCGGTCGTCTACGGTGCCGTGGGTAACGTCTCGATCGCCGGCCTGTTCATGGCCGGTGTCGTTCCAGGCCTCATGATCGGATTTGGCCTGATGACCTACTGTTACTTCTTCGGGCCGGTTGGTTTACGACGCCCGCGGGCGCCGCTGCGGACCATCGCGATCGCAGCGAAGGAAGCCTCGCTGCCGATGATGATCCCGATCATCCTGCTGGGCGGGATCCTGACCGGCTGGTTCACGCCGACGGAAGCCGGGGTTGTCGCCGCGATCTGGATCATCGCCGTCATCATCCCGATC
>DASPUW010000222.1:0-16294 GCA_035622675.1 Burkholderiales bacterium
GAACAGGTGCGCAGCCTGCACAAGAACTACTGGCCGGGCATTGCGGTGCGCCTCAAAGTCATCAGCGGCATGAACATCGCGGAAACACGCGCGCCGCAGGACGGGCGCATCTCGCTCAATCTCAATGGCCGCCCGGTCGACTTCCGCGTAGCGACCCAACCCACGATTCACGGGGAGAACATCGTTCTGCGCGTGTTGGACCGCGAGAAGTCGATCATCAGCCTGGAACACATGAAGCTGCCTAAGCACGTCCTCAATACGCTGTCGCTCATGCTGGCGCGGCCGGAGGGCATACTCGTGATCACGGGCCCAACCGGTAGCGGCAAGACCACAACGCTCTACTCGCTGCTGTCGCAGCTGAACGTCGAGTCCGTCAACATCATGACGCTCGAAGATCCAGTTGAATATCCAGTCGCGCTCATGCGGCAGACTTCGGTCAACGAGGCGGCGAAGATGGATTTCGTGAACGGCATCCGCTCGATGATGCGGCAGGATCCGGATATCATCCTGGTCGGCGAGGTGCGCGACAAAGACACGGCCGAGATGGCATTTCGCGCCGCCATGACGGGCCATCAGGTATTCACGACTCTGCACACCAACTCGGCGCTGGGTGCGTTCCCCCGGCTGTTCGACATCGGCATCCTGCCCGATATCATCGCCGGGAACGTGATCGGAATCATCGCGCAGCGCCTGGTACGCATGCTGTGCACGCACTGCAAGGAAGCTTATGCCCCGAGCAAGGAGGAGCGGCAACTGCTCGGGTTAAGCGGCGACGCGAGCGTGAAGATACACCGCCCGACCGGCTGCAAGCACTGCAACTTCCGCGGCTACAGGGGTCGAACTGCAATCATGGAGATCCTGCGCATGGACACCGATCTGGACGAGCTCGTGGCGCGCCGCGCAACCGCCAAGGAGATACGAACGCTCGCCGTCGAGAAAGGCTTCCGCCCGCTGGTCGAGGAAGGCATCGCGCGCATACTGGATGCCAGCACGAGCATCGCGGAGGTGGCCCGGTCGGTGGATCTGACGCAGCGTTTCCACTAGCTCCAGGCGGGTAACGCCGCAGGCGGCGCTGTCTAGAGACCTTACGCTCATGCCCGCGTTCAACTACAAGGCCGTCGACAAGCTGGGACGCCCCGCGCGCGGAAAGCTCGACGCCGCGAACGAGGTGGACCTCGAGCTGCGCCTGAAGCGCATGGGGCTGGATCTGATCACGTTCCGCCTCATTCGAAGCGGTCACGCCACGTTTGCGAGCGGAAGCGTCACTCGCCGCGACTTGATCGCCTTCTGTTTCGACCTGGAGCAGATTTCTCGGTCGGGCATCCCGGTGGTTGACGGCCTGCGCGACCTGCGCGACGGCACGGAGAATCCGCGCTTTCGCGAAATGTTGTCCTCGGTGCTGGAGGACATCGAAGGCGGCAAGATGCTATCGCAGGGACTGGCCGCATTTCCCACGGTGTTCGGTTCGGTGTTTGTGAGCCTGGTACGGGCCGGGGAGCAGTCGGGCCGGCTGACGGAGGTGTTCGAAAGCCTGGGCTCCGCCCTCAAGTGGCAGGACGAGCTCGTCTCGCAGACGCGCAAGCTGCTGATCTACCCAGCCATGGTGTTTGTCGTTGTGCTGGGCGTGACGCTCTTCTTGTTGCTCTATCTCGTGCCGCAGGTGGTGACGCTGCTCAAGAGCATGGCGATGGCATTGCCGCTGCAAACGCGCATCCTCATCGCGATATCAAACTTCACCGCCAAGTACTGGTACGTGGTGCTGATGACTCCGGTGATCACCGTAGCCGCGATCGCCTACTTCATCCGCACCAATCCGAAAGGGGTTTACTACTTCGACTATATCAAGTTACGTATTCCGGTGACCGGCGCCATTCTGCAGAAGATCATCCTGGCGCGTTTCGCCAACTTCTTTGCACTCATGTACCAGTCCGGGATCACGATCCTGGACGCGATCAAGACCAGCGAAGAGATCGTG
The DNA here is from genome assembly GCA_035622675.1 of Burkholderiales bacterium. Lineage (GTDB taxonomy): Bacteria > Pseudomonadota > Gammaproteobacteria > Burkholderiales > SHXO01 > SHXO01. The sequence continues at coordinate 1,976 of DASPUW010000222.1, forward strand.
GGCAATCGCGTCATCGCCGACGGACTGCAGCGCGCAGGGCAGCAGATCAACTCTGGCGAGAGCATGAGCAAGGCGTTCAGCGACCTTGGCGTCTTCCCGCCGCTGGTGATTCGCATGATCCGCGTCGGAGAGAACACTGGTGCGCTGGACACAGCGCTGCTCAACATCAGCTACTTCTACACGCGCGATGTGCGAGAGGCGATCGACAAGGCCCTGAAGTTGCTTGAGCCGACCCTCACGCTCGTCCTCGGGGGGATTCTGGCGTTGATCCTGTTCTCCGTGCTCACCCCCATCTACGATATCCTCGGCAAGATCAAGATCTAGTCATGGCACGTAAGCTCGTTCTGTGCGCTTCCGGCACCAACCTCACGGCTGGACTGTGGACCGGTCGACGGCTGGAGCGCGTGCACAGCTTCGAGGATAGCGACGAAGATCAGCAGGCTTTCGCGAATTTCCTGCAGTCGGCCCACGGCGCACCGGTGTTCCTGATGGCAGACACCGTGGACGAAGACTACCGCTTCGAGACTCTGCCACACGCCTCCGGCAAGGACCGCCGGGACATGGTCGAGCGCAAGCTGAAGCAGCTTTACCGCAGCACGCCGTTCTACGGTTTCAGCCTACAGGAGCGGGAGGACGGCAGACGGCGCGATGATCGTTACCTGTTTGCCGCTCTGACCAACCCGGACGTTTTCAACCCCTGGCTGCGCATTTTGACCACCAGCGGTTTGCCTATCGCTGGCGTGTTCCCCGTGCCTATGGTCAGTCTCGGGCTCAGCCGCCAGCTCGAGCTCAAGGACGCCAATCTTCTGCTGGTGTCGAAGCATGAGGCGGGGGTGCGCCAAACCTTTGTCAGGGAGAGCAGGTTCCGTATCAGCCGGCTGACGCCGATCCGCGCCGGCGGCGGCACCATCGAGTCTTGCGCCGAGGAAATCCGCAACACGCGGATGTACCTGGACGCGCTCAACGTCACGCATGTGGACGACGTTCTGACCGTCGTGATCCTGGATCAGGACGGCACTCTGGCCTCGCTCGCCAAGAGTGTCTTGCAGGGACGCCGCAACATGCAGGCGACTTATATCGGCCCCTCGGACATTACGGCCAAGGTCGGCGTCGACCGCGCAGCCTTGGCGGCGAGCCAGGATGCGTTGCATCTATTCCTGCTGGGCCAGCAGAAATCGCTTGATTTCAATCTCGCTCCGCCAGCGCTCACCGCTGGCTATACCCGTCACCTGGTGAGTCGCGGGATCTACGCTGCCAGCCTGGGCGTTGCGCTCCTCGCTCTTATCTGGTGTGGCGTGAACGTCTACCGGACAATGTCGCTCAGGAGTGATGCACGCTCCATTGCCGACGCCACCCGCCAGGAGCAGCAACGCTACCAACAGATGACGCGCAGCTTCCCTCCGACGCCCGTGCCGTCGGATCGGCTGCAGCTCACGGTAGACGTGTCCGGCCGCATCACCTCCATAGCGCGGCTACCGGACACTTTGTTTGGCCTCGTCAGCCGCACCCTCGAGAGATACCCTGGCGTCCGACTCAACGGAGTGCAATGGAAGCTTGGCCGCGCCGGAAGCGACGCGTCGGGCGGCACGGCACTCGTCGGCCCTCTGTCGCAGTCGGCAATGCTGCAGATGGAGCTCACCGCCCAGCCCGGAGATATGAAGGGGACTCTGTCCACCATCAACAGCTTTGTGCGCGAACTGGGCAAGAACGAAAAAGTGGCCGAAGCGAGAGTGGCCAAGATGCCGGTCAACCTGGCATCCTCCGAAAGCCTGTCAGGGAGCACGGCAAACCCACGCAGGGAGCAGGCGCAGGCATCCCAGTTCGACGTGGAAGTGATCCTGAAGCCCGGGGTATGACGACGTGGCGAACTTCAGCTCACGGGACCTGCGCGCACTGTCCAAGCCTCTGCTCACGCTCAGCATCGTCGGAGCTATCGCCGCCGCCACGGTGGCGTACTCTGGCAAGGCGGTCACCTCTGCCAAGGCCGAGGTGAAGAGTCAGGAGGCCGAGCGCATCGAAGCGACGAACCGGATAACGCGATCCGGCCAGGAGCGAGGTATCATCGAGCGCTACATCGAACCTTACAAAGAGCTCGAACGTAACGGCATCGTGGGAGAAGAGCGGCGCATTGGATGGATCGACGCGTTGCGAGCGGCCAATCAGGAAGCCGACCTGTACGGCGTCGAATACCAGGTGAGCCCGCAGCAGGCTTATTCGTTCAGTGGCGAGGTCGGTGCGGGGCCGCTCACCATTCATCAGTCTCTCATGAAGCTGCGGTTTGAGCTGCTGCACGAGGGCGACCTGTTCCGATTTTTCGATGCGCTCGCCGCACAGAAAGTCGGGCGCTTTTCCGTGAACCAGTGCACTCTGACGCGGCTGCCTGTCGATCTCGCAGTCCCGGTCAATCAACCGACCCTCAGCGCACAATGCGAGCTCGCCTGGATCACGATCGCAGGGCCGCCTGAAGAAGGGAAGTCATGAGACGGCTGATCCTGGCAATCGCGCTAAGCGGGCTGAGCGCCGCAGGGTCAGCGCAGGAAGCGCCGCTGGGGCGCCTGTTCCTCACCCCAGAGCAGCGGGCTGCGCTTGACAATGCCCGCCGCAACAAGATCCGTGCGGAGGCGGTCGTGGCGGCCGGCAGCAAGAAGCCGAAGGCGCCGCCGGCCAGGAGCGTGACCATCAACGGCGTGGTGAGCCGCAGCGACGGCGAATCCACCATATGGGTTAACGGACATGCGACAGAAGGTGAGACTCAGGACGGTATGCGCGTGGTGATCGCGCCTGGCTCAAACGCCTCCGTTGTGGTGCGCGAACCGGACAAGGGCAAACACGTCCGCCTCAAAGTCGGTCAACGCGCTGACCTGGTCAGCGGCAAGATCGAAGAGTCCTATCAGCAGCGCCGGGCGACGCGGTCAGCGGCTTTCCCCCCGCCTGGGAAGGGTCCTGACGCGAGAGACGCGAAGCCGTCTCGTGCGCCCCGCGAGGAGGGCGAGCAGGAAGATCGCGCCGCGCAAAATCAGCCGGACGATGCAGCGCCTGCGGGCGACCCGTCGGCCAAACAGTAATGCCCGCCTGCGTCGGCCGATGCGGTCGCCGGCAGCGCGGGGTCGCCCTGATCGTGTTGCTCGCGCTGCTCAGCTTTGTGCTGATCGGGGCGCTGCTCAGCTTTACCGGAAAAACCGACGATTCGATCGAGCGCGGCAAGCTGACCGAAGCGGCCCTTGCTCAGGCCAAGCTGGCACTGATCGACTACGCCGCATCCGTCTACCTGGGCAACGTCCCGTGCGTCGCGCCGGGCAACAACTGCCCTCGGCCCGGAGATCTGCCGTGTCCGGATCTCAACAACAGCGGCACTGCCGACGCTGTGCCGGCGTGTGATGCGACGGTTCGCCGAATTGGGCGGCTCCCATGGCGAACGCTCGGGCTTCCCGATCTGCGCGACGGTTATGGCGAGCGGCTGTGGTATGCCGTGTCGGCGAACTTCAAGTACAACACGCGAACTGCATGTATGGGTGTTGCCGGCACCGGCTGCCTGAACAGTGACACACCCGGCACGATCACGATCCGCGACAATCGCGGAAATGTCGTGTATGACGCAGGCACCGCGCCGTCCACCGGCGTGGTCGCGGTGATCTTCGCCCCGGGCGCGGCATTGACGCGCCAGGGTGCGGGGGCCGCGCAGGACCGCAGCTGTCTGCGTGGCGGTGGCCCGGATCCCGCGTGCGATCCGACCCTCGGGGGAAACTACACCTGTTCCGGAACGGGTGCCGGGATACCGCCAGACTATTTTCAGACCGCTCTGTGCAACCCGGTCAACTATCTCGACACCATCGACGCAAGCGTCATCGCCGCGCTGCCGGCTCCACAAGATAACGCCAGTCTGTCCGAACCGGTTTTGCCCAATGGCAACGGTCTGATATCCGGTCCGATCGTCGATGGCTCAGGCAACACTATCGTCAACGATCGGTTCGTCGTCATCACTGTCGGCGAGATCCGTCCCGCAATCGAGCAACGGGTGGCGCGTGAGGTGCTGAGCTGTCTCAAGCAATACGCCGCGCACAGCGGGGGCCGCTATCCGTGGACCGCGAAGCCCGACGACTATACCGACTTCACCGATCAATCCGGAACGCGGTTTGGCCGCGTCCCCGATTCCTTCGCCAACACGAACAGTGACAACGCCCTGATGTTGGCCAACTGGCCGTCATCTGGCTGCAGCATCTCCCCCGGCTCGGGCTGGTGGCTGAACTGGAAAGAGCTGGTCTTCATGGCTGTCGCGCAGGGTTTTGACCCCCTTGCGGGTGCCGTGGGCTGTCCAACTTGCCTCTCCGTCAATCCGCCCGCCTTCAGCAACAAGGGCGTCGCCGTCATCGTGGCAGGTCACGCACTTACCGGCCAGGCTCATGGGCCGGCGTCTTTCCCCAACTCACCGCTCTCCAATTATTTGGAAGCGAGCAACGTGGCGGGTGCGTCTCCGTTGACCCAAAGCGCCGCCACCTCGAGCTTCGACGATGTGGTGGTGTTCCGATGATGACCGCACTAAGCCCCAGGCAACTCCGTACGGCACGCTCGCTGCGTCCGTCTGGTTTCACTCTGCTCGAACTTGCAGTGGTCGTGGCCGTCATCACCCTGATGATCGGCAGCCTGCTGGTCCCCCTGACGACGCAAGTGAATCAGCGCAACGTGACGGAAACAGAGCGGCGCCTGGAAGAGGCGCGCCAAGCGCTGCTCGGCTACGCCATGGCGCACGGCCGGTTTCCTTGCCCGGCTTCGAGTACCAGCAACGGGGTGGAGAGCTTCGCGGCGGGGTCAACCGCGGCCGACGGGGGTTGTTCCGACTTCTTCGACGGTTTCGTTCCCGGAGTCACGCTCGGGCTGAGCAACCTCGATGCCAACGGCTACATGGTCGACGGCTGGGGACTGCAACAGAACCGGATCCGCTACGCGATATCGAACCAAGCCGTGCCGAAGGTGGATCAATCGCCGACGACAAACTGCACGCTGCTGCCGGCAAACTGCCTGACCAACGCGCTCACTCGCAACAGCGGAATGCAAAGCGTGGGGATGACCAACCTCGCGGCCGTAACCCTTCTGTACGTATGTGCCAGTGCGCCCACCGGGGCTAACTGCACGGGCGCACAGCCGCTGGCTGACGGGACCGCCGCGTTCCTGGTTTATTCACTGGGCAAGAACGCGTCCGAGGCAACATCCGGAACTGGAGCCGACGAGGCGAAGAATCTCGACAACAACAGCGTCTTCGTGAGCCGTACCACCTCGTCGGCATCCGGGAACGAGTTCGACGACATCGTGGCCTGGACCTCCGTCAACGCGCTCATCAGTCGACTTGTCGTCGCAGGTCAGCTGCCGTGACGCGACTCAGGCGCGGCTTCCGACATCGGCTCTCGAACGGATTCCGGTGTCAGTGCAAAGCACACACGGCCCTTGACGTTGCTTAGGACCGCCAGGTGGTATCCCGCCGCCTGCGCCTGGCGCGCGGCCTGGTACAGGCCCACACCGAGACCCTGCAAAGAGGGCACCGGCGCCGCGAACAGCTGGCGGGTCATCTCCCCGCTCAGGGGGTCGCCACTGTCGCACACGCTGAACACGCAGCCGGACTCCCAAGCGAGCGCAGCGCGGATGCGGATTCCGGGGTGCTGGCGACGCTTGGAGAGTGCGTTCTGCAGAAAATTGTCAGCGACGCTGTCAAACAGATCCACCGGCAGCTCGGCGTCTGCTGGTACCGCACCGTGATCGAACAACACTCCTTCGTGGGCGTAGCGCTGCTGGATCGCCTGCCACCAGCTGGCGGCGTCGGTTACCTCGCGCTGGCCACTGCGGGTGAGCGTGAGCTTGTCCAGTGTGCCTTGCAGCCGTTGGGTGATCTGGGGCAACTGCCGCTGCACCAACCGGCGCACGGCTGCTGCATCGCGCTCGTCGCTCACGTCCACAGCCGAGCACAACGAGCTGAGCGACTGAAGGAGGTTTTTCACGTCATGGGTCAGGCGCGAACCCGTCTCGTAGATCGCGTGCATGTATGCGTTCTGCCGCTGCTCGCGCTCGCGCCGTTTGGTCTCGTAGTAGTCGGCCAGCAGGCGTCCCAGCAAGCGAATGTGCAGCACCAACGCCGGGCTCGGCGCCCAGCGGGTGTACAGGGTGAGCCGCAACCCACCGAAGCTGCACTGCGTCCCGTTGCGGGAGAGGTGGCCCGCCATGCCTCTGCTACTCGAGGTCTGCCAGTCGATTCCACGCACCCAGGGAAAGCCGACCATTTCTTCGACCGCCAGCCCCACGAACTTGTCGGGATCGCGCTCGCGGTCGGCCAGACTCGCGAGGCTGTGCATCCAACGCTCGAACGGCATGCCGACGCTCAGGAAATAGCGGGTCACGAGCTGCCCTATGCCGGCAAAGCCCGCGCGCGGATCCCAGAGCCACGACAACGCCACCAAGATCGCGCCGATGACCAGCAGGGCCTGAGCTAGAGCGACTACATAGTCACCATGGCTGAGTTGACGGATCACGAAGGCGCCCAATACAAGCACCACGACCATCAAGAACAACAGCAAGCTGTAGATGAGATCCACGGCATACGCCGAGGCACGTCGCGCTTGCTCCGTCTTGATCAGAAAGATCACCGCCAGCGGAGCCAGCGGTCCATAGCGCACGACGCTGGCGAAGGGATCGCTGAACTCGGTCTCAGGGAACAGATGCGGGACTACCCACACCAGCAGGATCGAAAGCAGATAGGTGGCCGCAAGCAGCGAAACCACTCTCTGTCCAACCTGTTTGATGGCCGGCACTTCGCCGCCGATGAGCGCAAACAGGACCGACAGCCACAGCGCCATCAGCCACCAGCTGCTGAAAACGACAAGAAGGGTGGCAGCACCGACAATCAGCAGCGCTTGGCCGAGATAGACCTTCTGATCGCCACGCCAGACTGGTTGCCACAGGAGAAAGCAGCCGAAATGGAACAACAAGAAGGCCTTCGACACCGGCATGTCGATTCCGAAGGCCAGCGCCACATGCAGACCAAGCAGCATGAGCGCGAGCCAATCCTGCTGGCGCACGGAAAGCAGCATCCGCAGCAAGACAGCTTGGGGGCTGGCCGAGTTCATCGCCGTCCCCGGTGCGCCCACCCAGAGATGGGCGGGCGGGGCGGCTTCAGGGCGCTTCGCACAAAGCTTGCTCCACCGCACTCGTGCTGAGCAAAGTTCTCACCATCGCCCGCTTTACGCTCCTGGAGGCGATCCGCACCCGCCTGCTCTGGATTGTCCTCGTCATTCTCGCGTTGCTGTTCCTGGCAAGCCTGTTTGTGCAGCACATCTCCGTGACCGAGACAGTGCGCATGCAGATCGGATTCCTGGCAGCAACCGCCCGAATGGCGGCGGTCCTCGTGTTGAGCCTGCATCTGGCGGGCAGCATGGTCCGGGAATTCAACGACAAGGGCGTCGATTTGCTGCTGTCGCTTGCCTTGCCCAGGGGCGGCTATTACGCCGGCAAATTCCTTGGCTTTGCTGGAATCGCAATCGCCATAGCCGTTCTCACCGCGCTCACCCTGTTGCCGTTGGCTCCGAGCCAGGGCTTGCTTTTGTGGGGGGCAAGCCTGGCGATGGAGCTGATCCTGGTTAGTGCATTGACCCTGTTTTGCGTAATGACCTTTGCGCAGATCATGCCGGCCATCAGCTTCGTCGTGGCATTCTACCTGCTCGCCCGGAGCATCAGCGCCGTACGCCTGCTCAGCACTTCACAGCTGCTGGCGCCGAGCGACTGGACCAACCGGGCAGTCGCGCGGTTGGTCGATACCCTGGCGTGGCTGCTGCCGGACCTGGACCGGTTCGCCTCGACGGCCTGGTTGGTAGACCAAAGCGGCGCCCTCAGCACGCTCGCGGCGAACGCCCTGCAAACGCTCGTGTACGGCGCCCTGCTGCTGGGAGCGGGCCTGTTCGACTTGTATCGCAAGAATCTCTGAGGCCGGGCAATGAAACAACGGCGCTTCGTCTCCGTTCCTCGGCCAGTGCTGATCCTGCTGGGCCTTGCGTTCGCAGCCCAGATCGCCTTCGCGGTGATCCAACCCCGGCCCCAGGCGCGCGCGGAACTGCTCCCGTCACCGCCCTCGGCAGCCGTGCTCGGTGCAATCAGCCTCGGCGATCCGATTCCCCTCGCCCAGCTCACGACCTTGTGGCTACAGGCGTTCGACAACCAGCCCGGCATCAGCATCCCCTTCCTTGAGCTCGATTACGGCAAAGTGGAAGCCTGGCTGCAGCGGATCCTGCAACTGGACCCGCGCGGTCAATACCCGCTCATGATGGCCTCGCAGCTCTACGCACAAGTGCCCGACGAGCACAAGCAGCGGCGGATGCTGGCGTTCGTATACCGCGAGTTCATGGCCGATCCTGAGCGCCGCTGGCCATGGCTGGCACACGCCACCATCATGGCGAAGCATCGACTCAAGGACCTGCCGCTCGCTCTGAGCTACGCCAAAGCGCTTTCGGATCACGCCACTGGCCCCGGCGTGCCGCATTGGGCGCGACAAATGCAGATCTTCTTGCACGAAGACATGGGTGAGTACGAGACCGCACGCGTACTCCTCGGTGGTCTGCTCGCGAGCGGCAGCGTGACCGATCCGCACGAGATTCATTTCCTCCTGGAACGCTTGAACAGCCTGAACGGCGTTGAGAAGTCGTCACACTCGTCGGAAAACTGACTGAGTCGCCGCGCTCGACTCGGAATGTCTTACTTCAATATTACATAAGTACAATCAATTACTTAGGTATTGGTCGGCGTCTAGCGACAACAAGGGCCGCCATGAGATCATCCGGTAAGAATCAGGCCTAACCCATTCATTAAGAATACGATCGCGGCATGGCACGCTTCTGGCTACGAACGGACAGAGGCCGCGCCCGCCATGAACCTGAATGAACGATTTTCCGCAACGGGGATTTACCCTCCTGGAGATTGTCATCCTCATGCTCATCGTCGGGTTCTTGCTCGCAGGTGTGCTTAAGGGGCAGGAGTTGATCACCAGCGCCAAGGTGAAACGGGTTGCTGGGCAGCTCGACGAGATACGCGCTGCCTACCTGGGCTTCCAGGACCGATATAAGGCACTGCCGGGCGACTATCGCGACGCGCCGGTTTACATGACCTGTCCGGGGGGCACATGCCTCTACGGCAACGGCGACAGCCGCATCCGGAGCAACGAAACGCCCCTCAATGGCAGTCAGGTACACGAGGACTTATTGCTTTGGAGCCATCTTTCCAGCTCCGGCTTTCTCAAAGGCGACTACCGCATGAACGACGGCGACTCCGTCGCGACCGACTCGAATTCGCCGAAGAACCCTTACTCGATTTATCAGCAGGTCGTATTCGACGGAGTCTACGGCCTGAGCAACGGGGGCATCCCACGTCACAACCTGAAAACCGGCGGGCAGATACCCGTGAATGTACTTATGGAACTCGACCGGAAGGTGGACGACGGCAAGCCCTACAAGGGTGCACTTCAGTTTTCCACGTATCAGGGCAACGGCTCTGCCAGCCCGACCGAAGGCGGACCGACGGCGTGCACCACCGCGCTCGACGTCGACGCGGATTGGAATCTGCCGGGCGGAAATATGAATTGCGGCGCAGCAACCTTGTTTTGAGTGGTCCGGATGAGCGGACCGAAACCCACCCAAAGTATGCAGAAGATCCGCAAGTTTGATTGAGCAAAGGAGCGAACCATGAAGCACCATGCAAGAGGATTCACGCTGATCGAAATCGCCATTGTTCTGGTGATCATCGGCCTGCTGCTGGGCGGCGTGCTTAAGGGCCAGGAGCTGATCACGGGCGCCCGCGTGCGCAACCTGATCTCGCAGCAGGACGGCATCAAGGCTGCGTTCTTCGGCTTTCAGGACCGCTATCGTGCGCTGCCCGGTGACTACGCTGCGGCCAGCACCAACATCGCGGGCGTGACCATCGTCGGCAACGGCAACGGCCGCATCGAAGCGGGCGGCGCTGGTGCCATCCACGAAGAGATCTTGGTCTGGAATCACCTCACTGCCGCCGGCTTCCTCAACGGCAGCTATACCATGGCCAACAGCAGCGTGACGGCGCCCGCCCAGAGCAACAACCCGGTGAATCCGTACAGTGTGTATCTAACCCTCGCTTATGACGCGCTGTACGGTACCGGCACACCGCCGTCGAAGCACAACCTGAAGACGGGCAGCCAGGTTCCGGTGGAGATCATGGCGGAGGTCGATCGCAAGATCGACGACGGCCAGCCCTACACCGGCGGGTTCCAGTTTTCGACCTACGCGCCGGCCGGCTTCACCGCGCCGACCGCTTCTCCCAACGGCTGCATCGTTGCGGCCAGCAGCACCTGGGACATCACCGGCGGCAGCACGAACTGCGGTGCGGTAAGTCTGTTCTAAATCCGCATTCTTCGACGGCAGCCGAGCCGTCTTCGACATCAGCGCCCGCGCGATCTATCACGTCGCGCGGGCACTATTGTATGCATCTTGCATTACGCAGGCTGCGAGCGCGCGCTTAGCCTTGCAACAACCTAGTTTCCGCCAGCGCCAATCGTTCCTCGATGCCGCGAAGCACGACGACGTCGCCATCCTGCAAGCGCGTCTCGGGGGCGGGGTCCGGGCTGCGGATGTTGCGTCGTCTGACCGCGGTCACCACCACACCCAGGTTTCCCAGGTCGACCTCGCGCAGGGTCTTGTTCGCCGCGGCGCAGCCGGGTGTGATCATCACCGAATGCAGCCGCGGTTGCAGACGGTCGCGCTCCTCGCTGGTTTCGTCCGTGATGCCGTGGAAGAAACCGCGAAACAGCTCGTAGCGATGCTGGCGCGTTTCACGAATGCGGCGCAGCACCCGGTTGAACGGCACGCCGACCAACATCAGGGCGTGTGAGGCCAGCATGAGGCTCCCTTCCAGGATTTCGGGCACGACCTCGGCCGCCCCCGCTTGCTTAATCTGATCTATGTCGCTTTCGTCGACAGTTCTCACCACCACCGGCATCCCCGGGCGCAGCTGGTTCACCAGATGCAAAATCCGCAGCGCCGAAGCCGTGTCGGAGTAAGAAACGACGAGACACGCGGCACGCATCAAACCGGCTGCAATCAGGACCTCGCGTCGGGCCGCGTCGCCGAACACCACACTTTCGCCGGCCGCTGCGGCTTCCCGGACTCGCTGCGGGTCGACATCGAGGGCGATGACCGCAATACCCTCTTGTTCCATCAGGCGTGCGAGGTATTGCCCGCTACGGCCGTAGCCACAGATGATCACGTGTTTGTCCGCCGCGAGAGTCTGCGCGGCAATCGTGTGCAGGGCCATTGCCCGGTACATCCAGTCCGCTCCGCTGAAGCGGCGCACCATGTGCTCGCTGTGCTCGATGATGAACGGCGCCAGCAGCATCGACAGAATCATCGCTGCCAGGACCACCTGACCGGTCTGCGGTGCGAGCACCTCCAATCCAGTCGCGCGCGAGAGCAGGACGAGTCCGAATTCCCCGCCCGCGCACAGCGCCAGCCCGGTGCGAAGTGCCGCACCCGGATCCGCTCTGAACACACGGCTGAGGCCCGTGATGAGCGTCGCCTTGAAGACCAGCAGCGCCACCAGTACGGCCAATACCCATGCGAGGTGGGTGAGGACCGATGCCGGATCGAGTTGCATACCGATGGTGACGAAGAACAGACCCATCAGTACGTCCTGGAAGGGGCGTATGTCCTGTTCGACCTGATAGCGGTACTCGGTCTCCGAAATCAGCATCCCGGCCAGAAACGCGCCCAGGGCAAGCGACAATCCCGAGCGCTCGGTCACCCACGCCAGACCCAGCGTGAAAAGCAGCAGGTTCAGCATGAACAGCTCGGGAGACTTCTGGCGCGCCACCAGCTGAAACCAGGGACGCATCAGGCGCTGCCCCAGAAACAGCACGACTCCCAGCACGATCGCCGCCTTGACCAGAGCGAGCGAGATGAGCCGGGCAAGATCGCCGGCACTCTGCGCGAGCGCCGGGATGAGGATCAGGAATGGAATCACGGCGAGATCCTGAAACAACAGGACGCCGATGATGGCGCGGCCGTGCTGCGAATTGAGCTCCAAGCGTTCGGCCAGCATCTTGGCCAGAATCGCGGTGGAGGACATGGCCAGCGCACCTCCCAGCACAAGGCCGCCCCTCCAGCCAACACCCACGGCCACACATAGCAGAAGCACAAGGACTGTCGTGGCGAGCACCTGCGCAGCCCCGAACGCGAACACCATGCGTCGCATTGTGACCAGCTTGGGCAGGCTGAACTCGAGTCCGACGCTGAACATCAGAAACACGACGCCGAACTCGGCGAGATCATGTACTTCGTCGCTCCTTGCCGCCCAGCCGAGGGCATGCGGCCCGATGAGCATCCCGACCAGCAGGTAACCGATCAGTGCCGGTAAGCGCAGCTGGCGGAACACAACCACCACCAGTACAGCGGTAGCGAGCAGGATCAGGACGAGTTGCAGTGTGCTGTGCATGACGGGCACGGATGACGAGTCGCGGCTGACGCAATCGGCGGCCCCGGGTCAACTGTATCACAGGGAATTTTCGCTCCTGCGTCATGCGCGTCGCATGTCGCCACGTAGAAGGCACAGACACGCGCCAGCGAAGCCCGGCCCCGGCGCGTGAGCGTATACTTCGCCTACGAAATGAGCACGCTCCCAGATCGAGCAACTGCGCCTTCTCCGCTGCGCAGCGCGCGCCGCACCCTGGAGATCGAGGCACGCGCGGTGCGGGCCGTGGCCGATCGGCTGGATGCGGGTTTCACCCGTGCGGTCGAATTGATCCTGGCGTGCACCGGCCGCGTTGTGGTCAGCGGCATGGGGAAGTCCGGCCATGTCGCGCGCAAGATCGCATCGACTCTCGCCAGCACCGGGACACCCGCCTTCTTCGTCCATGCCGCAGAAGCGAGCCACGGCGATCTAGGCATGATCACCTCCCAGGACGTCATGATCGCGCTGTCGAACTCGGGCGAGAGCGCCGAGCTGCTCGCCATCATTCCGCTGGTGAAGCGCCAGGGCGCGCGCCTTGTCGCGATCACCGGAGCACCTCAGTCGACACTCGCTCGGGAGGCGGATGCGCACCTGGATGCAGGCGTGGCCGAGGAGGCCTGCCCGTTGGGGCTGGCTCCCACCGCCAGCACGACGGCCGCACTGGCCATGGGCGATGCGCTGGCCGTTGCGCTGCTCGAGGCAAGAGGATTCGGCGCAGAGGATTTCGCCCGCTCACATCCGGGCGGCGCGCTTGGCCGACGTCTGCTCACGCACGTGTCGGACGTCATGCGCACGGGCGACGCCCTTCCCATCGTCCCGCGCGCTGCGTTGCTGCCGCAGGCGATCCTGGAGATATCGCGCAAAGGAATGGGGATGACGGCTGTGGTGGAAGCAGATGGGAAGGTGGCTGGCATCTTCACCGACGGCGACCTGCGTCGCACGCTGGAGAAGCCGCTCGACGTGCGAACCCTGCCCGTCGCCCAGGTCATGACGGCCCAGCCACGCACGATCCACGCTGAGCAGTTGGCGGTAGAAGCCGTGAAGCTGATGGAGGATTGCCGCATCAGCCAGATCCTGGTGGTGGATTCCGACTTCCGGCTGGTCGGAGCGCTCAACATGCACGATCTGTTTCGAGCGAAGGTCTTGTGACGTTGAGCCCAGAGCTTTACGCCCGGGCCCAGGGCATTCGCTTGCTGGTGCTTGATGTGGACGGTGTGCTGACCGACGGGCGACTCTACTACGGGGCAAGCGGCGAGGAGCTCAAGGCCTTTCACATCCGCGACGGCCTTGGGCTGAAACTGTTGCATGCGAGCGGCGTCCAAGTCGTGATCGTCACCGGCCGCACGTCTCGCGCTGTCGAGCTGCGAGCCGAGAACCTCGGTCTGCCTTACGTGTTCCAAGGCATAAGCGACAAGCTCGCCGTGTTCGAGCAGCTATTGGTGAGGTTCGCGCTGAAGCCTACCGCAGCCGCGGCCATCGGCGACGATCTGCCCGATCTGCCCGTACTGCGCCGCTGCGGCCTAGCCGCTTGCGTGCCGGAAGCGAGCGCCCCGGTCCGCGGATGCGCCCACTACGTCACTGACCGACCCGGTGGCGGCGGCGCCGTGAGGGAGGTCTGCGACTTGTTAATGACAGCCCAGGGTACACTCGAAGCAGCCATGCACGAGTACAGCAAGTGAAGAATCGCTGGCGCGCATGGGTGCCTGCGCTTCTGTTGGCCGCGCTGTTGGCTTTGACTTGGTGGCTGGACCGCACGGTGCAGGCGCCGGGGCCGCATGACGACCCGCTCGGGACGGAGCCCGATTTCGTTGCGGAAAA
>DASPUW010000223.1:0-4645 GCA_035622675.1 Burkholderiales bacterium
AGACTCGCCATCAACTCCATCGTGTCGGGGCGCGTGTTGCCTCCGGCCAGCACCCAGCGCTCGTCGCCCGACTCGATCAGCCGGTGGATGTACAGTGCCTGGTGCGCGCGATGGAAGAAGCCGAGCCCCAGATGGAGCATCACGAGCGGGGACGCCATCGCGCGCGGGAGAGCAGAAAAGGGGGAGGAAAGGTCAGCGCATGGAAGGCGCGACGACCCTTCCGTGAGAGTCGAACAGATGGGCGGCGGCGGCGTCGATCTGCAGGCCGACCGACTCGCCCACGTGCGGCACATTGCGGACGTTGTTCTGGCGCGCCACGAGCTGCGTCCCGCGCGGCGTCGTGACGTAGACGAGCGTTTCGGCGCCCAGTGCCTCGACCAGCTCGACCCGGCCCTGCACGACGCCTCCGCCGGCCGGCCCCAGAGTCAGGCTCTCGGGCCGCAGGCCCAGGTAGCCCCCTTCCGGGATAGGCAAGGTGAGGCCCGACTCGAACTCGGCGAGGTCCGGGCCGGCTACCATGTTCATCTGCGGCGTGCCGATGAACTGAGCCACGAACTGATTGTTGGGCTTGTAGTACAGCTCGAGAGGCGTGCCGACCTGCTCGACCTGGCCGTCGCGGAGCACCACGACCCGATGCGCCAGCGTCATCGCTTCGACCTGATCGTGCGTGACGTAGATCGTTGTGGCGTTCAGCTCGCGATGCAACTTCGCGATCTCGACGCGAGTCTGCCCGCGCAGCGCGGCATCGAGGTTGGACAGCGGTTCGTCGAACAAGAATACCTTCGGTGAGCGCACGATGGCGCGGCCGATCGCCACGCGCTGACGCTGCCCGCCCGACAGCTCCTTGGGCGTGCGCTGCAGGTAAGGCGTGAGGTTCAAGATCTTCGCGACGCGCTCGACCTTTTCGCGGATCACGGCCGGATCGGTCTTGGCCAGCATGAGCGCGAAGCTCATGTTGTCGTACACGCTCATGTGCGGGTACAGCGCGTAGCTCTGGAACACCATCGCCAGATCGCGCTTCGAAGAAGGGACCTTCGTGATATCGCGCCCGTCGAGGCGGATGGAGCCGCCGTCGACCGTCTCCAGGCCGGCGATCAGACGCAGCAGCGTCGATTTGCCGCAGCCCGATGGGCCGACGAATACGACGAACTCACCCTTCTCGATCGCGAGGTCGATGCCCTTGATGGCGCGCAGCTCGCCGAAGTACTTTTCTACGCCTCTGAGTTCGAGAAATGCCATGCGGTTGCTCCTTTAACTTTCTCTCCCCTCCTTTTCAAGGAGGGGTGGCGCGAAGCGACGGGGTGGTTGAACCAGTAGCCGACTCCCTCCACCCCGCCCTGCGGGCACCCCTCCTCCTGAGGAAGAGGGGACAACGCCGTTGTCATTTCACTGCGCCGAACGTCAATCCCTGCACCAGCTGCCGCTGGCTGAACCAGCCGAACACCACGATCGGCGCGATCGCCAGGAACGAAGCGCACGACAGCTTGGCCCAGAACAGCCCTTCCGGGCTCGAGTACGAAGCGATCATCGTCGCCAGCGTGCCGGCCTTGGCCGATGTGAGATTCAAAGACCAGAACGCCTCGTTCCACGCCAGCACCAGGCACAGCAGCCCGGTCGAGAACAGCCCGCCCATCCCGAGCGGGAGCAGCACCCGCCGGAACTCCTGCCACAGCGTGGCGCCATCCATGCGCGCGGCCTCGAGAATTTCGTGCGGGATGTCTTTCAAGCTCGCATACAGCATCCACACCATGATGGGCAGGTTGCTGAGCGTGAAGACGATGATGAGCGCCAGGCGCGTGTCGAGCAGCCCCGCGGTCTGCGCCAGCACGTAGATCGGCACCAGGGCGCCCACCGCCGGCATCATCTTGGTGGAGAGCATCCACATCAGCACGTCCCGCGTCCACTTGCTGCGAAAGAACGCCATCGAGTACGCGGCCGGGAAAGCGATCGCCAGCCCGAGCAGCGTCGAGACCACGCTCGTGATCACGGAGTTGGTAGCGAACAGCAGATAGTCGCTGCGCGCCTGCACCTCCGCGAAGTTTTCCAGGGTCGGCATGAAGAAAAGGAGCGGCGGCACCGAGATCGCCTGCATCTCGGTCTTGAACGCCGTCAACACCAGCCAGCCGAGCGGGAAGAACAGCAGCAGCGTCACCACCCATGCGGCGGCGGTCCGGCCAACCAATACAGCAGTAATCGGAGGTTTGGGTGCCATATGGATCTACCAGTCCCCTTCTCCCCTCGCGGGAGAGGGCCGGGGTGAGGGGGAGCGGTGCGGCTGTCTGGCGAACATGATCGCGTGCCCCCTAATCCAGATTCTTCCCGATCATGCGAATCAAGAAGATCGCCACGATGTTGGCGAGCACCACGGCCAGCAGCGCGCCCGCCGATGCCACTCCAGCGTCGAAATTGAGCAGCGCCTGCTTGAAGATGAGGAACGCGAGATTGGTGCTGGCGTCGCCCGGCCCACCGCCCGTGGTGGTGAAGATCTCCGCGAACACGCTCAGCAGGAAAATCGTCTCGATCATGATCACCACTGCGATCGAGCGCCCGAGGTGGGGCACGTACATGTAGCGCAGCTGCTGCAGGTAGCTTGCGCCGTCCATGCGCGCGGCCTCGAGCTGCTCGCGGTTCATGGACTGCAGCGCCGTCACGAAGATGAGCGTTGCGAACGGCAGCCACTGCCACGCTACCATGATGATGACGGACATCAGCGGCCAGTCCGCCATCCAATCGACCGGCTTGGCGCCGAAGAACTGCCACACCTGCGCCAGCACGCCGTAGATCGGATTCATCATCATGTGTTTCCACAGCAGCGCGTTCACCGTGGGAATCACGAAGAAGGGCGAGATGAGCAGCACGCGCACCACGCCGCGGCCCGGGAACGGGTCGTCGATCAGCAGCGCCAGGGCGGCACCGCCGACCACCGTTATCACGATCACGCTGCCGAGCAGAAGCAGCGTGTTGACGATGGCCGTCCAGAACGACGGGTCGGTGACGAAGAATTCGTAGTTGGCCAGCCCGATGAATCCGCTCTCGCCCGGCTGCATGAGATTGAAGCGGATGAGCGAGAAGTAGATCGTCATGACCAGCGGCACGATCATCCACAGGAAGAGCGTGACCACCGCCGGCGCGAGCAGGGCCCGGGGCAGGAACCGGCTCACCTCGCCGCGCGGACGCGCAGGCGCGGCTACCGGCGCTGCTGCACTCGCAGCACCGTTCGCTGTCAGCGCGGAGCGGACTCGGAACATGGGCAGCTCTCCCTCACCCCCGGATCGAGTCCGGGGCAGGCTCCAGCCCCTCTCCCGCGCGGGGAGAGGGGTCCGTTTGTCCTACTTGTAGTAGCCCGCTTTCCGCATCTCGCGGTCCGCGGCGGTCTGGGAGGTCTTGAGCGCCTGGTCGACGGACTCCTTGCCGGCCAGCGCCGCGCTCATCTGCTGTCCCACCGCGATGCCGATGGCCTGAAACTCCGGAATGGCGGCGAACTGGACTCCGACGTACGGCGACTTGGGCAGCGTGCTGTCGTTCGGATTGGCGGTGTCGATCGCCTTCTTTTCAGCTGCAGCAAACTTCGCAGCTTTCAAGAAGTCCGGGTTCGCATAAGTGCTCTTGCGGGTCCCGGTTGGAACGCTGCCCCAGCCCGCTTCTTTGCCGACCAGATTGATGTAGTCCTTCGAAGTGGCCCACGCGATGAACTTCTGCGCGGCCTCCTGGTTTTTCGAGCCGGCCGGAATCGCGAGCGCCCAGGCCCACAGCCAGTTGGCGCCCTTTGGCGTCACCGCCATCGGCGCCTGCGCGAACGCCACTTTATCGGCGACCTTGCTCTGCTTCGGATCGCTGATGAACGAGGCCGCGATGGTGGCGTCGACCCACATGCCGCACTTGCCTTCGTTGAACAGCGCAAGGATCTCGTTGAAGCTGTTGGCCGACGACCCTGGCGGGCCGTACTTGTTCAGCAAATCCACGTAGAAGGCGATCGCGTCCTTCCACGGCTTCGACTCGAGCTGCGGGTGCCACGTCATGTCGAACCACTGCCCGCCGTAGGTGTTCGCGAGCGTCGTGAGGAACGCCATGTTGTCGCCCCAGCCCGGCTTGCCGCGCAAGCAGATGCCATAGACGCCAGCTTGAGGGTTGTGGATCTTCGCCGCGAGGTCTTTCACCTGCTGCCAGGTGGGTCGCTCGGAGAACGTCACACCGGCCTTGTCGGCGAGATCCTTGCGGTACATGAGCATCGAGCTCTCGCCGTAGAACGGCGCCGCGAAAAGCTTGCCGTCGACCGACAAGCCCTGGCGCATGGCGGGGAGCAGATCATCCACGTCGTAGGCGGCGTCGGGTTTGAGCTCTTGCAGCCAGCCTTTCTTGCCCCAGATCGGCGTCTCGTACATGCCGATGGTCATGATGTCGAACTGGCCGCCCTTGGTCGCGATGTCGGTCGTCACGCGCTGGCGCAGGACCCCCTCTTCCAGCGTGACCCACTTCACCTTGATGTCGGGATTGGCCTGCTCGAAGAGCTTGGTGAGCTTCTGCATCTCGATCATGTGGCCGTTGTTGACGGTCGCGATGACGAGCTCGGTGGCAGCGTGTGAGACACCGGCAAAGGCGAGACACAATGCCAGGACGAGACCTGATTTCAGGTTCATGGGAACCC
>DASPUW010000224.1:0-3211 GCA_035622675.1 Burkholderiales bacterium
GTGTTCCTCCTCGACCCGATGCGCGATTCTAAGCCACAGCCAGTCGCAAACGCTCAAATGCCCGTCGCCTGAGCTCGTGTCCAGATGCGATGGAACGTTCGCGGCAAAACACCAGACTCAGTGCAAGGCGTGCTGATCGCACGCTTTGGCTTGTCAGCGCAGTGTAAGGCAGACGGGCACGCGATGCCACTTGAGTCCGAGTTTGAGCGGTCGATGTAAGCGGAACCAAAGCCCCGAGCGTTTGAGGCTCGAATCGATCACAAAGTGACGGCTGATGCTCGGCCGCGATCAGAAGAAAGGAACGCACATGCAACGAGGTCATTGGCTCGCTCTCCTGTTCATCGGTCTGCTTTCCGCTGCGGCGACGCACGCGGATCAGGGCCCGCCGCAGGATCTGCCGACTCCGCCCCGTCTGAGTCTGATCGAAGGTCAAGTCTCGTTCTGGAGACCGGGTGGTGAGGACTGGGCGCCCGCACGCCCCAACACGCCGCTCGCGAACGGGGACTCGATCTACACCGGTCCGTCGAGCAATGCCGAGCT
This sequence comes from Burkholderiales bacterium, assembly GCA_035622675.1. Classification (GTDB taxonomy): domain Bacteria; phylum Pseudomonadota; class Gammaproteobacteria; order Burkholderiales; family SHXO01; genus SHXO01. Next base: position 541 of record DASPUW010000224.1, read on the forward strand.
GCAAGTCGGCCCGCGATCCTACGTACGCATAGGCGAGGCGACCCAGCTTCAAGTGAGCAGCGTGGAGCCGGACTTCCTCCAGATCAAAGTCACAGGCGGAGAAGCGTCTCTCGACCTGCGCCAGCTGCTTCCCGGCCACACTGTGGAAGTGGATACACCCAACGCGGCTTTCACTGTCGAGCATGTGGGCTACTATCGCTTCAACGTAAACGCTGAATCCACTGCTCTGATCACGCGTCACGGTGGCAGCGCAGGGCTCGCTCTGGCGAACGGGCAGAGCGCGAGGGTGAACGCGGCCGAGGAGGTGCTCGTCACCGGCACCGATTCCGCGCGCTTCGAAAGTTACGCGGCGCCGGATCTGGACGCCTGGGACCGCTGGAACTACAGCCGGACCGACCAGCTGCTCGATTCAATGAGCGCGCGCTATGTGCCGCCCGACGTGTACGGAGCGGGCGACCTCGATCACAGCGGGAACTGGCGCACCGTGCCCGACTACGGTGCGGTCTGGATTCCCGATTCGGTTCCAGCTGGGTGGGCGCCTTACAGCACCGGGCGTTGGATCTACGATCCACTGTTCGGTTGGTCCTGGATCGATGACGCGCCATGGGGCTGGGCGCCGTATCACTATGGGCGGTGGGTGTACGTGAACGGGTACTGGGGCTGGGCGCCGGGTCCGGTCGTGCCGCACCCGGTGTATGCACCGGCTCTGGTTGCCTGGCTGGGCGGCGTGCGGATCAGCGCTGGAGTCGGCGTTGGCTGGGTAGCGCTCGGATGGGGCGAACCCTTGCTGCCATGGTGGGGTCCGCGCCAGTTTGTCGGTGTGCCGTATTGGGGCGGCTGGGGCGGGCCGCGCGTAATCAACAGGACGGTGGTGAACACGACGACAGTCAATGTCACGAATATCAACGTAACGAACATCACCTACGCCAATACTCAAATTCACAACGCGGTCATCGCAACGAGCACCGACCACCTCAGTCATGCCGGACGTGACTACGTTCGAGTCGCGCCGGAAGAGGCGCGGGATTTGCACCCTGCGGCGCGCGGGGTCGAAGTACGGCCGAGCGCCGCGAGCCTCGCCCCCGGAACCGGCCACGCGGCACAGCCGCCACAGGACTACACGACGCGTGCGGTAGTCGCAACCCGGGCACCGCGCGACCCCGGTTCCTGGCTGCATGACGCTGGCTTGAAGCCGTCAGAGAACAACGGTCCTGCGCCGCGGCTAGTCTCGCCTGAGAATCATGTGGCGGCTGCTCCCCAGCAGGATCTGTCTAATCGACACGAAGCGAGCGAGCATGCTCAGCCGACGCCTTCTTCGGCTTCCGGTCGCCCGCAACCGGAAGCGTCTCCCGCCGCGAGCGCGAATCGCGCGGCGGCGGTTGAGCGCATGCGGCCGCCTCCACCCCCGAGCTTCAATGAATGGCGCGGCCAGCAGGCGAAGATGCCGGACGCCCGGGCGCAGGCCGCGCCCGTGTCGACCCCGCCACAACGCGTGTCCGCCAGCACGCAGGCAAGCCGTCCCGGGGAGCCGACGGTGATGAGCGCCGAGCACCGCAACCTTCCAGGGGAGCCGGCTATGAAATTGCGCACCCCCGCTGCGGCCTCCGCTGCAGGGCACGGCCGGGAAGGCAACGGAAACGGGTGCAAGGAGCGCGAATGCCGCTAGAAGGACGCACTTGATATGGACGGAGTGGCTGAACTAGCCGCGAGGTGCAACGTTTAACCCCGTTCGCCATGCCTGGTCGTTTAATGCTGTCGGGATCGTTCAACTCAAAAGTCAAAGGAACCCGACATGAACCGCGTGCAAGGATTCATCCTCTTTGTCCCTGGCCTGCTGCTTGGTGCTTATCACGCTGACGCTGCAGACCAGGCCAACGCCATCACGATCTATAGCAGCGCCCAGCCCGGCGCAGTGTCACCCGACCTGTACCGCTACGGCGGGCAGCAGGGGAGCCAGGTGCCTGGCTACGCGGTCGTGCGGCAGGAACGTCCGATCGAGCTCAAGAATGGGCGCAGCGAAGTGCGCTTCAGCGACGTTGCTGGTCTGATCGACCCGACCACGGTCTCGTTTGAGTCGCTCACCGATCCCAGCGGGACGCGCGTGATCGAACAAAACTTCCAGTTCGACCTGGTCAGCACCGACAAGCTGTTGCACAAGTTCATCGACCGCGACATCAGCGTCGAGCAGATCCGCGGCGACAAGGTCGACAGCTACAGCGGCACGCTGCTGTCGACCTCTGGGGGTTTGGTGCTGCGCCAGAGCGACGGCTCGGTACGGGTGGTGTCTCACAGCTCGGGCATAAGCCTGCCGAGCCTTCCGGGCGGATTGATCACGCGTCCCACGCTGGTCTGGGATGTGTCGACGAAGAAGCCGGGGAAGCATATGGCGCGTGTGGCGTACCAGACCACGGGCATCACATGGTGGGCCGACTATAACCTCACCTACTCCGAAGGCGCAGATGCCAACTCCTGCAGCCTGAGCATCGGGGCCTGGGTCAGCATCCTCAACCAGTCTGGTGCCTCGTATCCAGACGCCAAGATCAAGCTGATCGCGGGCGACGTACATCGCGCGCCTGCGGCTGCTGCCCCGTCGGCGCGCCTCATGGCGAGGGCGATGGCGGAGGAGTCGCGGGATCAGGCCGGCTTCCAGGAGAAGAGTTTCTTCGAGTAT
>DASPUW010000225.1:0-6275 GCA_035622675.1 Burkholderiales bacterium
TCCACATCGCTCACCCGCAGCACGATGTGGTCGATGTCCCGGATCTGAAACATCGCGCGCCGTTCAGTCCTTTCGCACGCGCCGCGAGCTCAGCGCGCTACCCACTTGCCTGGGCGCTCTCGCCTGGGTTGCCCGGAGACCTCGACGAGTGCCTCGAAGGAGGCGCTCACTCGGTACCTCAGCTCCAGCAGACACCGATGTTCACCGGCACGCCCACGGTCCTGCCAGCCGCGGCACACCAGCTTGCCGGTTGCCCCGCGCTCACGGTGCGACAACAGGTCAGCGACAACGTTGCTCAAGTCGAAGCCACCCCCGGTGCAGGACGAAAATGGGCAGGCGACCTCGAAATAGCCTCTCGCCCCGGGACCGAAGATGTGCGTCTGCGGCGAGTGCTGACTGGTCCCGCTCGCGTCGACGAAGGTCAGCTCGAGCACCAGCTGCTCGACCGCGGGATACCGATCCTTCAGGCTGGGCGCGCTCATGTATGCGCGGCGGCGCGCCTCGCGCTCGTGCTTGTACGCGTCGATGTGCTTCTGAACCATGGCGCCCTCTGCCCGCGGCTGCGTACCGTCCCGACTCCACCGGTTCGCGTGAGAAACAGGCCGCGGCTGTGACTGCTCACAGCATACGCCGACCTGAGGACAAGGCAACTGCTGTGGATATGCCTTGGGGCAGGTTATGCGATGCGCATGCCCTCGCGCCAGGTCTTCATCGGGACGGGTACACCTTGCAGCTCGCGCACACGCACGAAGTCGGCGCGCTTGCCGGGAGCGACCTCACCGCGATCGTGCAGCTGCACGAGGTGCGCGGGCGTGCGCGTGACCGCGCGAATTGCCTTCGGAAGCGACCATCCGGCCTGGTCGCGCAACAGGAACGCGCCGTGCAGCAGGCTGTGCGGCACATAATCGGACGACAGACAGTCGAGTAGATCGTCGCGAGCCAGCGTCAGGGCCGAGACGTTGCCCGAATGCGAACCGCCTCGCACGAGGTTCGGCGCGCCCATGACGATGCCCAGACCATGCTCCCGCGCCGCGCGCGCAGCCGGCTGCGTCGTGGGAAATTCGGAGATGACAAAGCCGCTCTCGACCGCCTCGACGACGTGCTCCGCGACGGTGTCGTCGTGGCTGGCGAGCGGAATCTCGCGCCTGCGGCACAGCTCGAGCAACCCGCGCCGGTTGTGATCCGCATTTCTGGATTGCATCTCCTGCCGCTCGCGCACCACCGTATCCAGGTACTCGTCGCTCCAACGCTGATTGCGCTGCGTGTAGACGCGGAAGCGTTCGACGTCCATCCACTGGCGCTGACCGGGCGTGTGATCCATGATCGAAACCAGCCGCACCGTCGGGTCATCCAGAAACGGGGTGACGACCTCGAGCATGTTGTCGCACGCCAGCTCACAGCGCATGTGCAGCAAGTGGTCTGCCCGCAACAGATCCTGGCTCCGCGCGTGGTGCAGAGCCGCCGCAGCCGCATGCAGGCCCTGTGCACGGACCGAATTCTCGTCGAAGTCGCCTACACCCATGGCGTCGAGCACCGTGGTGATGCCGGCGCTGGAGATCAGGGCGTCGTGAATCAGCAACGCGGGCAGCGCAGGCCAGCGCACACCAGGCCGCGGCTCCAGCTGCTTTTCCAGGTTGTCGGTGTGCAGCTCTACCAGGCCAGGGATGAGGTAATCGCCGTCCCAATTCTCTGCGGCCGGCAGGTTTGTAATCCCGGGTTGGGCATCAACAAAGCGGCCGGCGTGCAGCTCGACGGTGCCCAGGACGGTTTCGTCCGCGGTAACTACCCGTGCGTTCGTGATGAGGCGATCAGACAATGTTTCGCAATCGTCAACTGTCAACGCTTTATGATAGCGTACCTGGGCTGATCACGACCTTGCGTTACGCTGTCTATTTCGCTCCCGTGGAATCCTCCGCCCTGTGGCGGGCCGCCTGCCGCTGGCTGGGCCGCGATGCGCGCACAGGAGCGCACCTGGTTCAACCCGCCGTCGACGGCTGGTCTGCGGCGGAGATCGAACGTCTCACTGCGTCACCCCGGCTGTACGGCTTCCACGCAACGCTGAAGCCGCCGTTCCATCTAGCGGAAGGTTACACAGTGCAAGAACTGACGCGGGCCGCCAAACGGCTCGCAGCGCGCACGCGCGCGTTCGTCCTGCCGCCGCTCGAGCTCGGATCGCTGGATGGATTTCTCGCGCTGCAGGCGCGGCGCGCGAATGCGAGTCTCAGCGCGCTTGCCGATGCGTGCGTCACCGAGCTGGATCATTTTCGCGCGGCGCCATCGGCAGACGAACTGGCCCAGCGCCGCGGCGCGGACCTCAGCGCGCGCCAGGAGCAGCTCCTCGCGCAGTTCGGCTATCCGTACGTGCTCGATCAGTTTCGATTTCACATGACGCTGACAGAGCGTCTCCCGCCCGAGCAATCGAAACGGCTGCGGCCATGGCTCGCCGCTTATCTCGCTGATGCGCTCGCGCTACCGCCGCGCTGCGATGACCTGTGTCTGTTCGTTCAACAGCGACGCGGTGATACGTTCGTGTTGCAGCAGCGCTTTGCGCTTGACATCCGCTAAACATACCTTTTAGCGCAGCGTGCGTCGCCGCGAAACGATGGGCATGCTCCTTGCGTTTTCGAGTGTCAATGGCGTTTTGACGCAAGCTGAATTCGAGAGTTCATTCATGCCTCTTCTCATCGCACTCACCGCTTTCATTCAAGCGTTCTTCCTGTTCCATGTGTTTCGCACCAGACGCCCATACTGGTGGGCTCTGCTCATTTTGTCGGCGCCCATCGTCGGATGCATCATCTACTATCTGGTCGAGGTATTTCCGGGCTCGCGCGAGCAGCGCGATGCCAAACGCGTCGCGCGGCAAGTGGCGTTTGCGTTCATGCCTCACGCGGAGCTGCAGCGCAGGTTGACCGACGTGGAGCTGTGCCCGAGCGTGAACAACCGCATCGCGGCGGCAGAGGGGCTCATGCGCTGCGGCATGTACAACCGCGCAGTCGGGATGTACGAGAGCGCGCTCAGTGGTATCTATGTGAAGGATCCGCAGCTGCTGATGGGATTGGCGCGTGCGCACGTCAACAACCACACTTTCGAGCAGGCGCGAGAAGTGCTCGAGCGGCTGGGCCGCATCGACGCGCGCTTCCGCCCGGATGAGTCGCGGCTTTTGAATGCGCGCGCCCTGGAAGGATTGGGACGAGAGGAAGAGGCGCTGCGGGAGTACGAAGAGCTGACGCACGTCTTCGTCGGCCTCGAGGCCAAATGCCGCTACGCTCTGCTGCTCAAGCGTCTCGGCTTCAGCAAGCAGGCGAATCACATCTTCCGCGACGTGCTGGTCTATGCGCGTCGCTTCAACATCCGCCTCGAAGCCGAGCAGGTGTGGATCGATACTGCGCGGCGCAGCCTGTCAGTCGAACCCGCGTAGCGGGAGCGTTCCGAGAAGCGATAGGCGAGAGGTCCGAGGGGGCGCGAAGCGGGGCGCGTCTCGGCTGCGCTGCCTCCCACCTCTCACCTATCCTTTCTCGCTTGGCGCGCGGTACGCCGCAGCACCCATGACGTAGGTCGCTTCGACCGCGCGATCATCGCCCAGCATCATCAAGGCGAAGAGCTTGTCGGCTGGCGTCACGCAGGTACGCATACGGCGCGCCAGCAGCGGCGTCGAATCCAGGCGCAGCACGACGAAGTCTCCTTCCTTTCCCGTTTCGAAGTTGCCGATGTGCTGATCCAGTCCCAGCGCACGTGCCCCGCCCAGCGTCGCCAGATAGAAAGCGCGCCATGAGGAAAGGGGATGGCCGGTCAGCTCGGCGACTTTGTAAGCTTCGCTCAGCGTGCGCAGCATGCTGAAGCTGGTCCCGGCGCCCACATCTGTGCCGAATCCGAACCGCATGCCTGCGTGACGGGCAGCCTCGAAGTCGAACAGGCCGCTGCCGAGAAACAGATTGGAGGTCGGACACACGGCCGCTCCTGCGCCGAGCTGCGCCATTCGGCTGCGCTCCTCGGGGCTGAGGTAAATGCAGTGCGCGTAGACGGCTCGCTCACGCATCAGCCCGAATCGGTCGAACACGTCCACGTAATCGCGGCTCGCGGGAAAGAGCTCGCGCACGCGTGGCGGCTCCGCGCGAATCTCCGCCATGTGGCTCTGGATATGCGCATCGGGATGCTCTCGCGCCAGCTGTCCCGCCAGCTCGAGCTGCGCGTCCGACGACGTGACAGCAAAGCGCGGGGTGATCGCGTAGCCCAGGCGTCCCTGGTTCAGCCATTTCTCGATGAGCATCGAGGATTCGCGGTAGCCCCGCTCGGGTGTATCGCGCAGGTGCTCGGGGCAGTTCCGGTCCATGAGCACTTTGCCGGCGATCATGCGCAGGTTGCGCGCTGCGGCGCTGCGGAAGAACGCCTCCACCGAGGCGGCGTGAACCGTAGCGAAAACCATGGCCGTCGTCGTTCCGTTGCGCAGCAGCTCGTCCAGGAAGAACTCTGCGACGTCCCGCGCGTGCGCGGCGTCCACGAAAGCTGCTTCCGTCGGATAGGTGTAGCGCTCCAGCCAATCGAGCAGCTGGTTGCCATAGGAGGCGATCATGTCGGTCTGCGGATAATGGATGTGCGTATCCACGAAGCCGGGGAGAATGAGGCGCCCGGCGCAGTCGATCACCCGTGCAGTGTCGTCCAATCCCGCGAGTACCGGCGCCGCCGGGCCGACTGACACGACCCGGCCGTCCTCCACCACGAGCACACCGTCTTCGAAGAATTGCGCCGCGCGCGCGTCGTTGCCCTCTCCCGGATCTGCCAGAAAGTGGAGCAGCATGCCGCGGTAAGCTGTGAGGGAGGTGGCACTTTTCGGATGCATGCTGGTGTCCAATCGATGACGGCGGTGGCTTGGCACGCTATCCTCAGCCTGTTGCGCTGCTTCACGCAGCTGGGAGAACAGACCATGCCTGTCGCGTACGGAAGCACCACTTTACCTGCCGGCATCCGCTCGCGCTTCGTGAGCGATGTGAACGGCCTGGAGATGCACATCCTCGAGGCGGGCTTCGAAAGCAAGGGACGTCCCTGCGTTCTGCTGCTGCACGGCTTCCCGGAGCTGGCGTACAGCTGGAGGAAAGTGGTGCTGCCCATCGCCGCCGCTGGATTTCACGTGATCGCGCCCGACCAGAGAGGCTATGGTCGTACCACGGGCTGGGATGGCGACTACGACGGTGACCTCGCTTCGTTTCGCATCCTCAACCTGGTGAGGGACGCTCTGGGCCTGGTGTTCGCACTGGGCTACCGTTCGGTCGCGGCAGTCGTCGGCCACGACTTTGGCTCGCCCGTTGCCACCTATTGTTCCCTCGCGCGTCCGGAAGTGTTCCGCTCGCTGGTGCTGATGAGTCATCCGTTCGGCGGCGTGCCGCCGCTGCCGTTCGATGCAGCTGAGAAAGCACCGCCGGCAAACCCGGGCGCACGGGACATCCACGCGGCGCTGGCCGAGCTGAAGCCTCCCCGCAAGCACTATCAGTGGTACTACTCGACGCGCGAAGCGGGCGCGAACATGCACGACTGTCCGCAGGGCATCCACGCTTTCCTGCGCGCCTACTACCACTACAAGAGCGCCGACTGGAAGGGGAACCGGCCATTTCCGCTCAAGTCATGGAGCGCGGAAGAGCTGGCGAAGCTGCCGACCTACTACATCATGGAGCTCGAAAAAGGAATGGCGGAGACCGTGGCTCCCTACATGCCATCCTCCCCCGAGGTCGCGGCGTGCAAGTGGCTGCCCGACGGCGAGCTGAGTGTCTACGCCGAGGAGTACCGCAGAAACGGTTTTCAGGGCGGACTTCAATGGTATCGATGCCGCACGAGCCCCAGGTACAGCGCCGAGCTGCAGATCTTTTCCGGGCGCGCCGTCGAAGTGCCATCATGCTTCATCGCCGGGAGGAGCGACTGGGGCGTCTACCAGAAACCGGGCGACTTCGAGCGCATGCAGAGCGGCGCGTGCGCCCGCCTGCTGGGTTGTCATCTGCTGGACGGCGCCGGGCACTGGGTGCAGCAGGAGCAGCCGGAGCAGGTCGCGAAGCTGCTGCTCGAGTTCCTGGGTCAGACGACCTAATTTGTGAGCCATCGGTCGTTGTCGATTTTGACGTTCCCCGGACGACTATTGGGCGGCAGCCGCCCGATCAGCGATCATTGGAGACGTCCATGAGATACCTTTGCCTGGCCTACTACGACGAAAAGAAATTCGATGCTCTGCCCAAGCCCGAGGTGGATGCGCTTGTGAGCAGGTGTAAGGCGCACGATCAGGAATTGCACGA
>DASPUW010000226.1:0-11666 GCA_035622675.1 Burkholderiales bacterium
GCGATCAGGGATGCGGGGCGCATCGTCGTCGTGGAAGGCTACATGGATGTCGTCGCCCTGGCCCAGTACGGTATCGGCTATGCGGTGGCGACGCTCGGCACCGCCACGACAGCGTCGCACCTGCAGAAACTGCTTCGCCACACCGATGAAGTGGTGTTCTGCTTCGACGGCGATGCAGCCGGGCGGCGAGCGGCCTGGCGCGCTCTGGAGGGCAGCCTCACGCAGCTGCGGGACGGCAAGCAGATCAAGTTTCTGCTGCTGCCAGAAGCGGACGATCCCGATAGCTTCGTGCGCCGCGAAGGCAAAGCGGCCTTCGAGCGCCTGCTGACGGAAACGGCTCTACCGCTGTCGACTTTCGCCTTGAAGGAACTGACCGCGAGCGCCGATATGGGCAGCGCCGAGGGGCGCGCCCGCTTCGTGCAGGAGGCAAAGCCGCTTGTCAAACAGATCTCCGCACCCATCTTGGGACTGATGATCCGCAAGCGCGTGGCGGAGCTGGGCGGAATCTCGCAGGCCGAGCTGGAGGAACGCCTCGACTGGCGGCCAACCAGCCCGCCGGTCGCAGCATCTCAGCGCGCGCCGCGGCGTGCACCGGATGCGTACGCCAGACTCCTCGAGCGGATTCTCGCAGAGCCCAAATTGATCTTGGAGCTCCTGCCGCTGACCCTGCCGTCTCCGCCGGCCCGGAGCGCAGAGGCCAGTGCCTTGTTCGATCTGATCGAGGAATACCGCACGCTGGACGGCGAGTTGACGGTCGCAGGCGCAATCGAGCTGCTGCGTGGCCGCGGACATGGGGTCACTGTGCAGAGCCTCATGCCTGTGGTTCACGAGCTGCAGCGGTTCAGCGCGGAAGAGCTGCTGGTCGAGGTCCGGGGGTCGGTTCGGGCCCTCGTGAGCGAGGCCGACGAAGCGCGGCGGGTACAGCTCATGGAGGGCGTTTCCTCCCCGGCGGAGCTGAGCGAGGAGGCGCGCGCCCTGCTGACGCGGGCACCGGCAGCCAGCAGTACGGTCAAATCACACTGATAGAGCGTGTTTTTAGTAAACTACGCAGTTTTTCGCCCATTTCGTCGATAAGGGTGGCCATGGCAAAGGAACCAAAGGTCAAGGAAATCGAGCGGGAGAAGCTCGAGGCTCTGCCCAATGATGCGGAGGCGCGCCGCACGCGCCTCAAGAATCTGATCGTCCTGGGCAAGGAACGTGGTTTTCTCACCTACGCCGAGATCAACGACCACCTTCCCGACGACATGCTGGATGCCGAGCAGATCGAGAACATCATCAGCATGATCAACGACATGGGCATCCAGGTGTACGACGAGGCGCCGGACACCGAGTCGCTGCTGATGTCGGATTCGACACCCACGGCCCCGGACGAGGATGCAGTCGAGGAAGCCGAGGCCGCGGTCTCTACGCTGGATTCCGAGTTCGGCCGCACTACCGATCCGGTGCGCATGTACATGCGCGAGATGGGCTCGGTCGAGCTGCTGACGCGCGAGGGCGAGATCGAGATCGCCAAGCGTATCGAGGACGGCCTGCGCCACATGATCCAGGCCATCTCCGCCTGCCCGACCACCATCGGCGAGATCCTGCAGCTTGGGGAGAAGGTGGAGCGCGACGAACTGCGCGCCGACGAGGTGGTCGATGGGCTGCTCGACCCCAATGCCGAGGAGATCATCGGCGACGAGATCGCGGACGAGGTGATCGAGGAAGAGCTCGATGCCGAGGAGGGTGAGGACGAGGACGGTGCGGGGGCACAGAGCGCCAGCCTGCTCCAGCTCAAGGCGGCTGCGCTGGAACGCTTCGCCACCATCCGTGCGCTGTACACCAAGATGATGAAGGCGTTGACCAAGCACGGGCCGCGCGGCAAGCCGTACGTCAAAGCGCAGGAGGAGATTTCGCGCGAGCTGATGATGATCCGCTTCGCCGCGAAGCAGATCGAAGCGCTGTGCGACAGCGTGCGCAAGATGGTAGAAGAGGTGCGCTCCTACGAGCGGGCCATCATGGAGCTGTGCGTGGATAAAGCCATCATGCCGCGCGCCCATTTCATCAAGTTCTTCCCCGGCAATGAGGAGGATCTTGAGTGGGTCCGCCGAGAGGTGGCTTCCCGCAAGCCGTACAGCGAGGCGCTCGCTCGCTTCGCCCCGGCCATCCTGGAGCATCAGCAGCGCTTGATCGACCTGCAGAAGCGCGTCGGCATCCCGGTGCGCGATCTGAAAGAGATCAATCGCCAGATGTCGACCGGAGAGGCCAAGGCGCGGCGCGCCAAGCGCGAGATGACCGAAGCGAACCTGCGCCTGGTGATCTCGATCGCGAAGAAGTACACCAACCGCGGCTTGCAGTTCCTGGATCTGATCCAGGAAGGCAACATCGGGTTGATGAAAGCGGTGGACAAGTTCGAGTATCGCCGAGGGTACAAATTCTCGACTTATGCTACGTGGTGGATCCGGCAGGCGATCACGCGATCGATCGCAGACCAGGCGCGCACTATCCGCATCCCGGTGCACATGATCGAAACCATCAACAAGATGAACCGCATCTCGCGCCAGATCCTGCAGGAGACCGGGCAGGAGCCCGATCCCGCGCTGCTCGCGACCAAGATGGAGATGCCGGAAGAAAAGATCCGCAAGATCCTCAAGATCTCCAAGGAGCCGATCTCGATGGAAACGCCGATCGGCGACGACGACGACTCGCATCTGGGCGATTTCATCGAGGATCAGGGCACCATGGCGCCGGTCGAGGCTGCGGTGTACACGAGCCTGCGCGACGCCACCAAGGAGGTTCTGGACACGCTCACTCCGCGCGAGGCTAAGGTCCTGCGCATGCGCTTCGGCATCGAGATGAACACCGACCACACGCTGGAAGAGGTCGGGAAGCAGTTCGACGTCACGCGCGAGCGCATCCGCCAGATCGAGGCGAAAGCCCTGCGCAAGTTGCGCCACCCGTCGCGGTCGGAGCGCCTACGCAGCTTCCTCGACACCGAGTCTTGACCGGACGCTCGGCCAGGCGCAACAGGACGCATTGACGAGCGCCTGACAGACGCGAGACCAGAGACGAAAATCCCGCGCACTGGAAACGGTGCGCGGGATTTTTCTTCTCAGAGCTTCAGGAAACCGTGCTTCGCCAGGATTGCCTGACCAGCTTCCGACTGGACGAACGCGATGAATCCGAGCGCCCGGTGCTCGTTGCCCGTCCCCGAGAGTGCGCCGATGGAGTAGACAATGGGATTGTCGAGCGGGACCTCTATCACCGTTCTCACCTTGACGCGGGAATTTGCCACCTCGGTGGCGTAGACGAGACCCGCATCGACCTCGCCACGGGCCACCTGATACAGACTTTGCCTTGCCGTCTGAGTGAACACGAGCTTCGGAGACACCTCGCGCCACAAGCCCGTCCTTTCGAGGGTTGCCTTCGCATGGCGGCCTGCGGGAACCGTTTCGGGTGTCCCCAGGGAGATCGTGTGCACCTGGGGACTGGTCAAGTCTCTAAGCTCGCTCACCTCTAGCTTCGAATCGATTGGCGTGATCAGCAGCAGCTTGTTCGCGGCGAAGTTGGCGCGGGAGGAGCGCAGGATCAATTTCTCCTTCTCGGCCCGATCCATTGTTGCCGGGCCGGTGGCGGCGAAGACATCTTCGGCCGCGCCATCCAAGAGCTGCTTCAACAGCTCGCCGGACGGAGCGAAGTTGAACAAAACATGCGTATTCGGCGTCGTTTTTTCGTACGCCGCGCCAATTTCGGTGAATGCGTCGGCCAGGCTCGAGGCGGCGGCCACCATGATGTCTGCCGCCCGCGCCGGCAAGATCACTGCCTGAGACACGAGCAACGCTATGCCTAGGCGTATCCATTTCGACCTGCTGTGAAGTCTCAGTGCGTCGATACCCAGCGCCGTGCGGATCTGCGAAATCATTGAGAGGTCCCCCCCAAAATAGGATGCGAAGCGTTGGTTCACGTTCTTCCGCTTACGTCTTCGCGTGGGTCGACGCGAGGTGTGAGTCAGATCCACGTGAAGCGCGCGGTGTTCGAACGCCTGTCACAAGGCGATAAGCGTGCCCGAGGCCTCTGCACGCAGGCCATTCCGCTGTGTTTGCGTGGATTCTGTTGCCCTACGAGATATGCCGCTTGAGTAGGAAACCCAGAACCACCGGTTCGTTTAGACCAACACCGGCCAAAGGATTGGGTGATTTGAACCAACGCCCCTGATTCGAAGAGGCCGACGCCACCCAGTTCAGTCCGAGGACTTCAGCCCGTATTTATTCACGCGATAGCGTAGCGTCTCTCGTGACGTGCCCAGCAGCCGGGCAGCAGCGGTGACGTTGTGGTCTGCGCGCTCCAGCGCTTCGCTCACGATCCTGCGCTCCATCTCTTCCAGGCTCAGGCTCCCGTCCAGGGGCAGGCGAATCTGAAGTCCGTCGGTGACGGCCGAAGCTTCGGGCAGCGTGGCGTCGGAAGAGGGCCGCAGCTGCAGCCATTCGTCGGCAAAGGTCTGCGCGTCGGCGAGCAGCACGCAGCGCTCCACTACGTTGCGCAGCTCGCGGACGTTGCCGGGCCAATCGTGGGCGCGCAGGGCCGCCCAGGCCCGGTCGCGAATGACGCGCACCGATTTGCCTGCTTTTGCGTTGTATTCCGCGATGAACATCGGGACGAGATCATCGAGATCTTCCTTGCGTTCGCGCAAGGTCGGCAGATGGAGCGTGAACACCGTGATGCGGTGGAACAGGTCCCCGCGAAAAGCCCCGGCGCGGACCCGCTCGGACAGCTCACGGTTGCTCGCCGCCACCACCTGGACGTCGATCTCGACCTGGCCCGTGCCGCCCAGGCGGCGCAGGCGGCGGTCTTCGATCACCGTGAGCAGCTTCGCTTGCAGGTCTGCGCTCAGCTCTCCGATCTCGTCGAGAAAGATGGTGCCGCCGTGCGCTTGCTCCATCAGCCCCCGCCGCCGTCCCTTGGCTCCGGTGAACGCGCCCGGCTCGTGCCCGAAGAGCTCCGATTCGAGCAGATCGTGCGGTAGTGCCGCGCAGTTGACTTCGACCAGAGGGCCTTCGCGCCGGGTGCCGTTGTAGTGCAGGATCCTCGCCGCGAGGCCCTTGCCTGTCCCGGTCTCTCCGGTCAAGAGCAGCGAGCTGATGGGTGCGGGCGTCAGTTTCGCGAGGAGCTCGCGCACCGAGCGCGCGGCTTCGCTGCGACCGACGAAAGCGGCTGGGCTGTAGCGGCGGTTCTCCGCTGCCGCCTGCTCGCGCAGCTGGCGCTGGGCGCGTGCGCTGCGCAGTGCGCCCGCCACGACCAGGTCGAGCCGGTCCAGCTCGCACGGTTTCTCGAGGAAATCGTAGGCGCCGAGCCGCAGCGCGCGCACCGAGTCCGCCACGCCACCATAGCCGGTCAGAAACAGCCACTCCCCACCCTTCGCCTCGGAGCGGATGGCTTCGAGCAGATCGAGCGCGTTACCGTCCGGGAGGCTCATGTCGGAGATCACCACCAGCGGCTGCACCTCGTCCTGCACGATCAGCCGTTTGGCTTCGGACAGGGTGCCGGCGGTAAGGACTTCGAAGCCCTCGCGCCGGAAGTGCCGCGTGAGCTCGCCGCTCAGCAACGGCTCATCTTCAATCAGCAAGAGCGTGTCGGGCATCCTCTCGGGCACAAGGCAGAGTGAGCGTCACGCAGGCTCCCCGTGGCGGCCGGTTGGCGATGCTCAGCTCACCGCCGAGGTCCCGCGCGAAGCGCCTCACGATGGCGAGCCCCAGCCCGGTCCCGGCTTCGCGGGAGGTGACAAAAGGCCGGATACCTCCTGCCAGCATCTCCCGTGGGAACCCAGGGCCATCATCCAGCACTTGGACGCACAGGGCTCCGTCACGATAGTCGACATCGATCGTCACCGTGCCGGGACTGTCGCCCAGCACTGCGACCGCGTTGAGTACCAGGTTGAGCACTGCTTGCCTGATCCCGTCCTCGGGGATTCGGCAACTCAACTCCTGAGGGGCATGCGTGACGAGCCGAACGTTGGGCGGTAACTGGTAGCGGATCAGCGTGGCGAGCTCCTGCACGAGGCGATGCACGCTCACCATCCGAGGCGGCTCGGGGACGTGACTGGACTGCTGCAGTAATCCATTCAACAGTCGCGTAAGCCGGCGCAGCTCCACGACCGCCATGTCCAGGCGTTCGCCCAGCGCCGCATCCGGAACGTCGCGCCGCAGATTTTCGAGACTGAGCTGAATGCCAGCGATCGGGTTGCGAAGCTCATGCGCGAGAGTGGCAGACACCTCGCCCGCCGCAGCGAGGCGCTCTGCGCGGGACAAGCTCTGCTGCTGCTGCAGCAGAGCCTGCGTCGCCGCGCGCACTTCCTGCTCGAGCGACATGGTGCGCTGGCGATTCGCCTGCTCCAGCTGCTGGAGGCGGTTGACCATCTGGTTGTAGTTCTGGAACAGCGGAACCAGCAGCGGATCGATATGCGTGACGGAGACAGCCCTGAAGTCCCCGTTGGCAAGGCGTGCGAGAAACTCCTTGAGATCCGCTATGGGGCGGAACACATGCTGACGCAGCGCCCACAGCGTCAGCAATACCATGGCGGGGAAGCCCACCAGCGCGGCCATAGCTAGACGCAACTCCAGGCGGATGTCGGCGTAGACCGTGTCCAGGAGGTCGAACTGGATTCGGTTCTCTCTTTCCAGCATCTCGCCCAGGACCGCGACAGCGGGCCGCACGGCGTTTCCGGGCTGCATCTCGGCCTGAGTGAGAAGCTGATCGAGCCGCTCGAGGTGCTCTCGCATGTACGTGCCTACCGGGCCACCCTTTATCGGGATCTGCGCCAGGTGCGAGCGCACGGCCTCCAGCTGGATGCGGTCCGGAGAAGACGCGCCCATGACGACGCGTAGTTGAACTTCCTCCAGGATTCTCCGGCTTTCTTCGAGCAAGAAGGTGCGATTCTCGTGTGAACGGATCGACTCGATGCGCTTGAAGTCGAGCCAAGTGAATAGAGACAGCGCGCCCAGCGCCAGTGTCAGCACGAGCACCAGCACGAACGCCACCAAGCGAGTTGGCCGCAGCAGCAAGGACTTCATCGAGATCGCGCGTATGTCTGCGTCTCGTAACATTTTAGGCCAAGTTTCTCCGTCAGGCTTCGAAGGGCCGCGGGGAGTTGATGCCGTGGTCCGCGCGGCGTGTTAGAGAGCTGCCAGCGGCCTTCAGCGGGCGTGGGAAGTGAGTACCTTTCCAGGCAGAGTCTGTGCCAACGCCACCATCTGATGATGCAGCTCGAACCGCAGCCAGGCTTTGCGCTCTATCGAGTGCGCGATGCGTGCGCCCTGCAACCAATCGCCACTCGCGATCGACGGTTGAAATCCACCGCCACTTTGGCCGGAACCGGTTTGAATCAACCAGTGGACCTTCGACGTACTCCAGTCGCACGCAGTGAGCGAACGGGTGGCCCGCCTCGTGCTATGCGGATGCTCGACATTGTTGCCTGTTGCTTCGGTGAACGCGAGCGTCGTTCGAGAAGATTTGTCGAAAGTCGGATTCAGGCAGGCGAACTAGCATCGCATGCAATCGTTACGGGTGGACCAAGGAGCTGCCGCAAACAGCAGGGCAGATGCCGGGATGGAAAGCGAAGCGCTGTCGATTGATCCGGTCCACGTCGAGCGTCTGCTCTTCAACGTAAGAACGGCAATTGCAATCAAGACGCGCCCGCAGTTCTTCTCGTGGGTGCAGGGTACGTTCCAGGGGTTCCTCCCTCACGAAGTGCTCATCTGCGCGCTCGCGTGCCCTCCTGCCGGCGCGTTGAAGTTCGATTGGATCGCCAGCTATCCGATCGCTGAAGACCGATTCAGAGAGCTTTCTCGCCCTGATGAAGGACTGCTTCGCAGCCTGGTGAAAACCTGGGAACAAGGTGGGCATGAACCCATCCTGTTGGGCGGGCCCGCCGAGCCGGGTGCGCCGCCGGAGGCTGAGTGGATGCTCGGAGAAATCGAGCGGTTTGGCCTGCGCAATGTCGCGGCCGACGGGTTTGCGGGGCTGGATGGCAAGCCGTGGTGCTTCTTTGCTTTCTTCAAGCTGTCCGCGCTCGACGGTCCGCACACGCGTCATGTCCTCAGAATGTGGCTGCCGCATCTATATGCAGCCTGGTTGCACGCAGCGTGCGGAGAGCCCGATCCGGTATATAGTCGAGCGGACCGGATTCACGGTGTGCTGACGCGGCGGGAAGTCGAAATCCTGAATTGGGTCGGCAAGGGCAAGACGAACGGTCAGATCGCGCGCCTGCTCGGCATCGGCGAGCCGACCATCGCCACGCACCTCGAGCGAATGTTCCGCAAGCTCGGCGTCAGCACTCGCGCTGAGGCGGTAGCAAAGGGCATGACGCTGAACTTGCAGCAGGGGCGCGGTCCGGGATGGCGCTACTACTGATAGCCCCATAGTCCTACCCGGCACCCCCCGCAACTGCTCTCCAGCATAGCGTCGTGATCTGTCGGCGGTTGCGCCTTATGACGTTGGGGCGCCTGCCACCCGCGAGTCCATCCCTTCGGTCTAGAAGGGACGCAACCCCATTGGTCCGCCTGTCGCTCCCGTCCCGGAGCATGAACTTGCGTGTGAAGTGAATATCGCAAATGTCATATTCGTTCCTTGGAAAAAACGACAATCGGTGCCTTACTCTTGTTCGAATTGTCATTCCGCATCCGCACAATCGATCTCCGACGCCGAAGCTGTCGGGGCGACAATCTCACGCAAGTGCAGCACACGGTGAGATTTACAGTGAATGCGACAGCGAACAGCCTCCGCTATCCGGGAGAACTATATGTTGTCGCTCACGCCCGCGGCCAATTTACCTCGTCGCCAGGCCCGCAAGCTGTATCGCGCCATGCTGATTATGCTCGTCTCCGCGTTCATTGCCGTGTCCAGTCGTGCGCTGTTAGCCCAGCAGAACGCCAATGATGATCTTCTGGACACGCTACTCCAGAACGGGACCATAACTCAGGAACAATATGACGCGCTAAAAAAGAAGGCGGGTCAACCGGCACAGCCTGCCGAGGCGCCGAAGGAGGCGCCCAAGGCGGAGGAGAGCGGCGTCAAGTTGAAGGTGGGGGGCTTCATAGAAGCCGCTGGCATCTTTCGAATGCGGAACGAGATCGCCGACGTGAATTCCAGCTACAACGGGGGCGTTCCGCTGCCGAGCAATCCTAACTACAACATACCCGAGACACGTGGATCAGCTCGGCAGAGCCGTCTGAGTTTGCTGGCAACCGGCGACGCGGACCAAGACACAACGGTGGCAGGCTACTTCGAAGCCGACTTCTTAGGCGTCGGTGTGACCTCGAACTCGAACGAGAGCAACAGCTACGTTCCGCGTCTGCGCCAGGCCTACCTCACCTATGCGCGCAGCGACTGGGGAACGTATATCCTCGCTGGCCAGGCGTGGAGCTTGCTGACGATGAACAAGGCGGACATGACGCCCAGGCAAGAGAACATCCCGTACACCATCGATGCACAGTACACGGTGGGTTTCAACTGGTCACGCAATGCGCAAGTGAGAGTAGTGAAGGAGTGGAGCGACAAGTTCTCGTTGGGGTTCTCGGTCGAAAGTGAACAGGCAATCGTCGCCGCCGATGCACAACCGCTGGGCACAGCCACGATCCCGACCTGTCAAACCTCCGTCTGTTACGCCAACCCCGGCGGCTCGGGAGGTTTGCTCAACAACGGTGCCGCCTTCCCGTCGACAAGCCCGCTGGCCACGTATACGACGGGCTATGTACCGGACATGATCCTCAAAGGGGCACTGGATCCTGGGTTTGGCCATTACGAGCTTTATGGGGTCGGGCGCGCATTCACCTCCAACATCAACGGTGGAAATGCGACCAATTGGGGTGGCGGAGTCGGTGGTGCCATGATCCTTCCGGTGCTTGCCAAGAAGGTTGATTTTCAGGCGAGCTTTCTTTGGGGCACGGGGATCGGGCGCTACGGTTCGGCGCAGCTGCCTGATGCGACGCTCAAGCAGAACGGTCAGTTGCAGCCACTCCCGGGGGTGGATTGGCTTCTCGGATTGGTGGCGCATCCGGACGAGAAATGGGATCTGTACTTGTATGGCGGCCAGGAGCGAATCCTCAACGCAGCCCCTTACGGAGGAAACTTTGGATACGGGAATCCGCATGTTGACACCAAAGACTGCTTTGCGACGCCAACCGCGGTGTGGACCAGCTGCAAAGCGGATACGTCCAACGTCTGGCAGGTCCAGCTCGGCAGCTGGTGGAAGTTCTATCAGGGCAAGGCGGGCATGATGGAGCTGGGCGCGTCTTACTCCTATCTTTCGCGGAACACCTTCTCCGGAACTGGCGGCGCTCCTAGCACCAATAACAACATCGTCATGCTGAGCTTCCGCTACTATCCGTGGCAGCCGGCGCCGGCGGCTTATCTGAAGCCAGGCGGTTAGCTGCTCTCGCAGTCGGGCTCGGCTTGCTCGGAGCGCTCTCGCCTGCGCACCGACGCAACGCCGCAACGCCGCGCCACCTAGACGTACAAGTCGCTAGCACCCGCCCGGTTTAAATCCACCGGGCGACTCGGTTGGCTGGTTTGAATCAACCAACCCGGCGCGGGCTCAGGCTCACGCCGCGTCTATTTCCGCCTGAATTTCAATGTACTATTCATCGAGGCACGGCGCATGCTATGCACATGCAGTCCTGCCCGCGGCATTCATTGTCGAATGGATGCTGCCAACAGGACGAGCCGCCCGTTGACGGGTAGAGGGGTCAATGCAGTTCGTCCAATTCGTGCTCAAACGGCCGTACACCATCGCGGCCGTCCTGATCCTGATCTGTCTGCTGGGTGCAGGTGCTGCGCTGCGCATGCCCGTCGACATCTTCCCGGAGATCGACATTCCGGTGGTGAGCGTCGTATGGACCTACAACGGGATGAGCGCGCAGGACATGCAGAACCGCATCCTGACCCTGCACGAGCGGCAGCTCGCGTCGCTGGTCGACGATATTTCTCGAATCGAAGCCACGAGCTACGTGGGAGTGGGTGTCGAGAAGGTCTACCTGCACGAGGGCGCCGACGTGACGCGCGCCGTGTCGCAACTGGCGAGCAGCGCATTGGTGGTGCTCAAGTACATGCCGCGCAACATCACGCCGCCGCTGGTGCTGCGCTACAGCGCGACCGACGTTCCCATCATCCAGCTCAGTTTGTCAAGCGGCACTCTGCCGGACACCAAGCTCAACGACCTGGGCCAGAACATCATCCGACCGAGTCTCGCCGTTGTGCACGGCGCCGAAGTTCCTTATCCCTACGGCGGCAAGCCGCGCGTGATCATGGCGGATCTCGACCAGCGCGCACTTCAGTCGCGCGGTTTGTCGCCCTCGGACGTGAGCCAGGCCTTGGAGCGCCAGAATGTCATCCTGCCTGCCGGAGACGTGAAGATCGGAGCCAAGGACTACACCCTGTCGATGAACAACAGCCCGGACGTCATCGAAACCATCAACGCTTTTCCGATCAAGGAGGTGGATGGCAAGACCGTCTTCATGCGCGATGTGGCATCCGTGCACGACGGGTTTCAGGTCCAGACAAACTCGGTCGCCGTCGATGGGACACCCGGTGCGCTCATGTCGATCCGCAAGACCGGCGGGGTGTCGACGCTCGCGGTGATCGACGGCGTCAGACGGGCGCTGCCGGATATCGAGCGTGTGATACCCCACGGAGTC
>DASPUW010000227.1:0-6438 GCA_035622675.1 Burkholderiales bacterium
CATGAACGAGGCACAGCAGGAGTTCTTCCGGCAACGGCTGCTGGCCCTGCGCACCCAGCTCATGGACAATCTGCGCGACACGACCGAGCACCTGCAGGAGACCGAGGTCGCGAGCGATCCTTCGGACCGCGCCACCCAGGAAGAGGAGCAGGCCATCGAGCTTCGCGCCCGCGATCGTGAGCGCAAGCTGCTCAAGAAGATCGACGAGGCGTTGGCGCGCATCGCCGCTGGAACCTACGGCTACTGCGAAGATACCGGTGAGCCCATCGGTATCGCGCGGCTTCTTGCTCGCCCCGTAGCCACACTGAGCGTCGAAGCCCAGGACAAACGCGAGCGCACGCAGAAGCAGTTCGCAGACTAGCTGTTCACCACGAGCGCGGCCATCGAGCTGCTCGATGGCCCGTCTCCCGCTTCAAGCATCGGAATCAATATCCATAGGCACTCCTGGCGCGTGCAAGCCAGGTTGACCTATGTCAAGCCTGGTCGTTCCCTGGAAGGTTAGTCTGAGCATTGTCCGGTCCCGGGTCGGACGGGGCGGGGGAGATGATGGGCCGACTTCCGCTAGCGGGAAACGCGAACGGGCCCAGCTCACAATCGGAGGCTCAACATGAATCGCTGGCTGATCGGTTCTGCGGCCGCCCTGGCGCTGATGCTGCCCGTTGCGTCAGTCCAGGCTGCGGAGCAGAACCCGGACACGCAGAAATGGATGACGCAGATGCAGGAGCGTATGAAGACGATGCAGGAACAGATGGCGCGTATCCAGCAGTCGACCGATCCGAAAGAACGTCAGAAGCTGCTGCAGGAGCACATGCAGACCATGCAGCAGCAGATGAAGGATATGCGCCACATGGGCGGCGGAATGATGATGGGGGAGGGCAGCGGCAAAGGCGCGCAGGAAGGCGGAATGATGGACCCCAAGTCGCGCGGCAGGATGATGCAGGACCGCATGGACATGATGCAGATGATGATGGAGCAGATGATGCAACAGATGCAGATGCAGGCCCCGAACCCCTCGAAGCCGCCGGGCTGAACGTTGTCGCATGGCGCCGGTCCGGAGAGACCAAGGCCCTCCGAGCGAGGGGAGGAGCGCGCTACAGACAATCCGGATCATGCACTTCTCGGATGCGCTTTGCGTGTGGGCCTACGTCTCGCAGATCCGCATCGACGAGCTGCTCGAGAATTTTCCCGGATCGGTTGAGCTGGAATGCCGCTACTTTCAGGTTTTCGGGGATGTTCGCAAGAAGATCGAGGTGACCTGGGGAGAGCGCGGCGGTATTCGTGGATACGGTGAGCACGTCAGGGACGTGTGCGCCAAGTTCACGCACGTCGCTGTCGATCCTCGGGTTTGGGTGCGCACCACGCCGCCCTCTTCGCTGCCCAGCCACCTCTTCCTGTGTGCGGTGAGGGTGCTCGAATCCGAAGGCGGCGCACTTCCGGGCGCTCACGCTCGCGCGGCCTGGGCGGTGCGTGAGGCGTTTTTCAAAGATGGGGCGGACATCTCGCGGCGCCAGACTCTGCTTGCGATCGCCGAGACGCTGCGACTCGCCGTAGCCAGGATCGAGTCGATTCTGGACACAGGAGCCGCGCACGCCGCGCTGTCTGATGATTTGGAGCTGGCTCGCACTCACGCCATTCAGGCCAGCCCGACCCTCGTGTTCAACGAAGGCCGCCAGCAGCTGAGCGGCAACGTCGGCTACCGGATCATCGAAGCGAACATCCGCGAGTTGCTCGAGGGCGCCCCCGGCCAGCTGTCCTGGTGCTAACGAGTGCGATTTTCCTGGCCACCAGGAGCAGTCAACTCGTCGGCCCTGTTTTCGAAGAATAAGCTGTGCGCGACGTTGCGCACCATTTCTCCAAGCGCTTTATCGTCGGATCGACCGTTGACCGAGGGGCGGACGCTCATGGCCATCTGGTAGGTGTTGTTCAAATACATCTTCACTTCCGCACTGAGGTACGTGACCGAACTGGTCGGTGACGGAAATCCTTTGTGAGATCCGCCCTTCCATTCGGTGCGCAAGGTCCTGAACGACCATACGACTCTGTTCGGTGCGGTCGCCGCTCCAGGTTGACTCGCGAGAAATTCCCAGGAGGCCGCCGTTTCCTCATGCATTCTCGAAGCTAAATAAGCACCCAGTTGTGCGTGGGTGAACCCTGGAACACTCCCGGATGCCTCGACTACTACGACATGCGGATCAGAGCCAGCGGACGGAGGCTTCGCTGCTCCCGCGACGTCGGTGAGAACAAATGGAAGCAAGACGGACAGCAGAATGCAGCGTCTGGTCCCAGGGACATGAACCGCACTGTCACGGAGCGTATCAAGCATGATCTCCTCCTCGGGCGTCTTGCCTTGCCGCTGTGAGGGATACGAAGGACATTGCCCGATGCTTCCAAATGAACGTTACGCTCGACGTGCTCTCCAGGCAAGCGATCCGCCCCGGGCTCGCCCGTGGGCTGAACCGCAGCGCGTCGACATGGCCGATTGTCATGGGACCAACCTCCGGCGCATCAGTTACTTGAGCCCAGCGTTTCGAAGCGCCGCTTCTACTCGATCCACGTCAGCCCGGTTCTTGATGGGTATCCGGGCTCGCCACCGCGCTAAGTTCCACGCAGGGTTAAGCCGCAAAACTTCCTCCGCTTCCGCCCGCGCTTCCTTTTCTCGTCCCGTTTCGGCGTATATAGCAGCGAGCGACAGGTGCGACGGCAAGTACTTTGGATTGCGATGCATTGCATCTTGAAGAGCAGCAATCGCGTCATCGTACCGGCGCAGCCAGTAGTAACTGGCGCCGAGAGGGAATGCGACCCAAGCTTCGCACTTGGGATCGAGGCGGATTGCTTTCTTGGCAACGCCGACCGCCTCGTCCGGGTGGCCGGTGTAATTTAGTCCTAGCGCCAGCATCGCATACGCCCAAGAGAAATTCGGATTCAGCGACACCGCCTTCTCGAGCTCAGCTACGCCAAGGTCTTGCTGCTTCGCCAGGAGCAGGATGAATCCCAGTGTCCGGTGCGCCTCCGGCAACGAATCGTCCAGGGCGACAGCCTTCCTCGCGGCATCGATCGCTCGATTCAGCGCGTCTTCGTCCTGCGTATATTGGAATACCCACTCGTCGGAGTAGGTCCAGGCCAGTGCGGCATAGGCGTTCGCGTAGTTCGGGTCTAGCGCTATCGCTTTTTGGAACATCTCGCGCGTAGCTAGGATCGTGGACAGCTGCTGGTCCTGGATATGCAAGGCCAGGCCGCGAAGGTGCAAGTCGTAGGCTTCGATGCTGGTGGTTTCGGGACGTCCGCTGAGGGAGTGGTCTCCTGCGGCGAGTTTGGGCGACAGAGCGGTCACAATCCTGGATGTCACGCTGTCCTGCAGCGCGAAGATGTCTTTCAGTTCGGCATCGTAGCGCTCGGCCCACAGGTGGTAGCCGGTCGTGGCGTCGATCAGCTGGGCGGTGATCCGCACCTGCTTGTCAGCCTTTCGGACGCTTCCTTCGAGGACATAGCGCACGCCCAGGTCCCGGCTCACCTGTTCGGGCCTGACCGCGTGCCCTTTGTACGTGAAGACCGAGTTGCGCGCGATTACGAACAATCCAGGCTGTTTCGACAAGCTGGTGATCACGTCCTCGGTCATCCCGTCGCTGAAATACTCCTGCTCCGGATCGTCGCTCATGTTCACGAACGGGAGCACCGCGATGGAGGGTTTGTCGGGCAGCGTGAGCGCCGGGCCAGTGGGCTTCGCGGACGGAGCGAGCTGGCGATAGGCATACATCCCTACCGCTGCAAGCAGCGCGACGCCGGAAGCGGAAGCTCCGATTGCGACGCGCTTCGACATGGCTCGCTTCTCGTCGGATCGGGGAGAAACCGACGCCCGCTTGTCTTGGGGCACCACCCGGTATACCCGTACCGGGTCCGTGATGTTCTTGACCTGCTGTTCGCCGATAAAATCAAAGGCCAGCGGCACGCGGTTCTTCACATGATCGAACACCGTTCCCGACACTGTCACCCCGCCGGGCTCGCCAATGCTCTCCAAACGCGCCGCGATGTTTACGCCATCACCGTAGACCGTGCCGTCGGACCGTTCGATCACTTCGCCTAGATTCACGCCGATGCGAAAGCGCATCCGGCGCGCCTCCGCCAGCGCCTTATTGCGTTCCGCCAGCGCTACCTGGATCTCGAATGCTGCCCGCACGGCTCCTGTAGCGGCATCGAATACGGCGAGCACGCTGTCGCCCGCCATATCCACAACTCGTCCGCGGTGAGCTTGAATTCTTTCCCTGAAGATTGCGCGGCAGGCTTCCAGCGCCGCGACGGTGGCCTCATCGTCCTCTTGCATCAGACGTGAGTATCCCGCCATGTCGGCGGCGAGTATTGCTTCGAGCTTGCGAATGCCTTCGGGGTCGGACATTACCACCCGTCCCTTGGCGGCGGGAGAAAGGCTAATCTAGCATGACGTTCTAACGGACGCAGCGGCGCTGGTCGCCTTACTCATTGCACCTCTGCTCGGCCGCGGCGCCCTGGATCTCGGGCTCCAGGGGATCATCGAAGACGCGCACGACCTCGCGCACGATGAAGCGGGCGTCGGCGTCGTCTTCCACGAACCAGCGCGCCTGCTCCGGAAATGCCTTGATCAGCGCCAGGTCGCTCTCCAGGATGTCAAGGCTTGTCTGCTTGGTGAGCGCGCCGTGGTCCCGAGAGTAGGCGTGGACCTGAATGAACACCTTCAACTGGGCGCACTCGAGCTTCGAGCGCGTGTGCCCGCTTGCGCCCGGAGCAATCAGGAGCAACGCCATCATCACAAACGTAACGCCAGGCTTTTCGGGATACTTCATGCGATTTGGCGGTCGAACGATTTGTGCCGTAAAGTTGCCCTATTGTTCTCAGGAGGTCAACATGCTTCACGCCACGAATGCGCAGGTGGAAGCGCGGGCCATCGACTCGGTCGAGGGGCGGCGCAATACCGGCACCTTCCTGGTCAAGCCGCTGATGCGGGGCAACAGCATGACACTGCTGGAGATGCGTGTGCCGGCAGGGGCCGGCTCGCCGATTCACGTGCATGCTCACGAGTCGTTGATCTACGTCGTGAGCGGGCGGCTCAGGACCACGATCGATGACGAGACCTTCGTACTCGGACCCGGCGATGCGTGCCGCCATCCAGCTGGAGCAGCGCATCGGGTGGAGGCGCTCGAGGACACCGTATTCGTGGAGGCGAAATCTCCTCCGCCGGATCTACAGCGGATATTCGGCTCAGCGGGTGAATAGATGAAGCTCAGTATTGTTTCGGTCCTGCACGTAATCGTTCTTGCCGTCGTAACGGCCGAGTCCCCAGCACTCCAAGCGCAAACGCAGCCGAGCGACTTCCCCGACGAACCGGACAAGAGCATGGCTGCGGCGCACGAATCATTTCTCAAAGGCGACATGAAGCAGGCGAGCGACCAGATCAGCAAAGCGTCCGCAAACGTAAAGAAGCAGGCGGACGAGGTGGCTAAAGACGCCAAAAGCGGCGTGACCAAGGCGGCGGGGGAGCTCGACAAGCTCGGCCAATCGGTCAAGGCGGGTACGGTCAAATCCGCAGACGAGCTGAACAAAAGCGTCGCCAAAGTGGACCACGCGCTGGCTACCGCGTGGCACAAGACTGCTGCTGAAACTCAGAATGCGGGCAAAGACGCCACCGGCGCGCTAACAAGGGCGGCGGCGGGATTGGATGGCGCGGCCAAGTGGTCCGGTAACAAGCTGCAGCAGGGCACGCAGGCGAGCGTCGACGCGATCAGGAAAGCGGGTCAAGGCGTGCAGACGGGCGCTGCCGCCGTCGGGAACTGGTTCAAGAGCATCGGCGACGGCATCAGCGACCTAGGTAATCGCCTATGACCGCGGTGTGATCTTACGCAGCCGGCGCGACGTTGACCCCATGCACCCCGTGGCGCTCGATCAGCCGCGCTACGAGTCCAGACGCTTTCGCCTCCTCGACGAAGGCGGCTAGAAAACCGGCGCTCGCGACACGCGCCTTCGGCGTACCCACCGCCTGCTGCACGGCGGTGAATCGCCCTTCCAGCACTCGTGCGCCAGGCAGCTTCTGGACGTCTTTCGCCAGGCGCGGCCGCAACCCGGCCAGCGCGTCGAGTTTTTCACGCACGAACAGCTCGTACGAGGCGTCGAGGCCGGTCGCATGCACCAGCTCTGCGTTCTGGATGGTGCGGCTGAGGTAGAGATCGTAGGCACTCCTCGCCGCGACCGCGATCCGGACCCCCTTGCGGTCGACCTCGCCGATCGACCGGATTGTCGACTCCGCCGGCACGAGGTAAGTGGCTTCGATCTCGAGATAAGCGGCGCTGAAGGTGATTTCCGCGGCGCGCGCGGGCTCCGCTCCGATCAAGCCGACGTCCCAGTCGGCTACCGCGTCGGCGAGCTTACCGGGCGACTCATAGGGAATGAGCTTGAGCGGTACGTCGAGGCGTG
>DASPUW010000228.1:0-2448 GCA_035622675.1 Burkholderiales bacterium
GGGAAAATGAATGCCATCAGTACGAGCAGCTTGCGCATGAGTGTTCTCCTGGTACGGCCGAAAGACGAAGATTTTACTCTTTACCTGCATGAACTCCGCTCGGCGTTGATCCAGATCAAAGCGCGGAAGCGCGGCGTGAGCCGAAAGCAAAATGGGAATCGGATGACAAAAAGGCCGGCGATTGCCGGCCTTCGAATGTCTGGCTCCCCGACCTGGGCTCGAACCAGGGACCTGCGGATTAACAGTCCGTCGCTCTACCGACTGAGCTATCGGGGAACTCGCGAAGGCGCGTATGATACCGTCGGCTCATAGCTCGGTCAACGCGACGGCCCTCGCCTTCAGCGCGCCACCTGCGCGATAGCATTCGCGACGTAATCGATGTTATGCGAGTTGAGCGCTGCCACGCAGATGCGACCGGTATCGACTGCGTAGATAGAAAACTCGTCTCGCAAGCGCGCCACTGCCTGCTTCGACAGGCCGGAGTAGGAGAACATGCCGCGCTGCCGTGTCACGAATCCGAAGTCGAAGCCGTGCGCGCGCGCCTGGACTTTTTCCACCAGCTGCAGGCGCATCTCCCGGATGCGGTTTCGCATCTGCTGCAGCTCCTGCTCCCACAGCGTCCTCAGCTCGGGACTTGCAAGCACGTTCGCGACGATCTTCCCGCCGTATGTCGGCGGATTCGAGTAGTTCGTCCGCACCATGCGCTTCAATTGACTCAGCACGCGGGCGGCCTCTTCGCTGCTCTGGGCGACAACGGTCAGGGCCCCGATTCGCTCCCCATACAGCGAGAAGGACTTGGAGAACGAATTCGATACGAATACAGGCATGCCGGCTTCGACGAAGCGGCGCACGACGCCAGCGTCGGCGTCGATCCCGTCGGCGAAGCCCTGGTAGGCGATGTCGAGAAACGGCACCAGCTCACGCGCGAGTACGGCTTCGATGACGTGCGTCCACTGCGCCGGCGTCAGGTCCACGCCCGTGGGATTGTGGCAGCAGGCGTGCAGCACGACGACGCTGCGCGGCGGCAGCGCGCGCAGCGCCCGGAGCATGCCGTCGAAATCGAGGCCGTGCGTGGCCGCGTCGTAGTAGGGGTAGGCCTCGACGGCGAAACCGGCGTTTTCAAACAACGCCCGGTGATTCTCCCAGCTGGGTTGGCTGATCCAGACCTGTGCGCCCGGATCGGCGCGCTGCAGGAAGTCTGCCCCCACCTTCAGTGCTCCGGTTCCACCCAGCGCTTGCACGGTGACGGCGCGCTTGTCCTTGATCACAGGGCTGTCGCCGCCCAGCACCAGCGCCTGCACGGCGCGGTCGTACTCCGGTAGCCCATCGATCGGCAGATAGCCGCGCGGCGGAGAGTTCTCGAGCAACTGCCGCTCGGCGCGGCGCACGCACTCCAGCACCGGGATCCTGCCGTTGTCGTCGTAGTAGACGCCAACCCCAAGGTTGACCTTGCTCGGACTAGGGTCGGCGTTGAAAGCTTCGGTGATGCCCAGGATCGGGTCGCGCGGCGCCATCTGGACGGCGGCGAGGATTGATGCGGTCATGGCTGGCTGCGTTGTGGCTTGGTGACGCGGGCATCATGCATTTTACTCGCAACAGTGCAGGTTGGATGCCTGCGCCGCTGCCTTATGGGACAATTACACGCAGCGCGCCCATACGCGCGACTTGAGCCGACTGGTGTCCAGCGCATTGCCCACGCCGCAGAGCTTGGTTTTCCCCGACAGCCCGTTTCGCCTGCATCAACCGTTCGCGCCCGCCGGCGATCAGCCCGAAGCGATCGAGCAGCTGGTGGAAGGTCTCGACGATGGTCTGATGTACCAAACGCTGCTGGGCGTGACCGGCTCTGGCAAGACGTACACGATGGCCAACGTCATCGCGCGCGTCGGCCGCCCCGCCATCATCATCGCGCCCAACAAGACGCTGGCCGCGCAACTCTATTCCGAGATGCGCGAGTTCTTTCCCGACAATGCGGTCGAGTATTTCGTCTCCTACTACGATTACTATCAGCCGGAGGCCTACGTCCCGTCCCGCGACCTGTACATCGAGAAGGACTCCAGCATCAACGAGCATATCGAGCAGATGCGCCTGTCGGCCACCAAGAGCCTGCTCGAGCGCAGCGACAGCGTCATCGTGGCCACGGTCTCCTGCATCTACGGCATCGGCGATCCGGTCGACTATCACAGCATGATTCTGCACCTGCGTGCTCACGAGAAGACGAGTCAGCGCGAGATCATTCGGCGCTTGGCGCAGATGCAGTACGAGCGCAACGAGCTCGAATTCCGGCGCGGCAGCTTCCGCGTGCGCGGCGACGTGCTCGACGTCTTTCCCGCGGAGAACTCGGAAGTCGCGCTGCGCATACAGCTGTTCGACGACGACGTGGAGCAGCTCACCTTGTTCGATCCGCTCACCGGCCAGGTCCTGCAGCGGGTGCCGCGCTACACGGTCTAT
>DASPUW010000229.1:0-4275 GCA_035622675.1 Burkholderiales bacterium
AGGCCTGCGGAAACGAGGAACAGCCAGGACGCGTACGTGAGGCCGTCCAGCCCGACGACGAGAAGAAGGCGCACGACAGCCTCAGCGCACGCAGCCGCTCAAGCGGTTAGGGAGGCGTCGCTTACGTTAGCACTGCGCGCCGGGGAAGCCCTTGTCGATCCAGTCCAGGCTCTTCATGCCCTCGGGCGGGTTAACGCACTTCGCAGGGAACACCCGGATCTGCGTGAAGTTGTTCACCCCAAGCGCCGAGTCGAACTTGATCACAGCGTAGCCCGCCGGCTCGATCGCCTGATGGCCGCCGCCGATGGCGAGCGCAATGTGACCGCTGGGCGACTCGAACTCGATCTGCTCGAAGGCCGCCGCGACCTGCTCGCTGGTCGGCCATTTGCCGGCCGCCTTGATGGCCTTTTCGTACGCTGCCCGCAACCCCTGCAGCGCCTGGACGTAATGATAGGAGCCGTGGGCGATGTATTCGTTCGGGGCAAGCCCGTACTTCTGCTTGTACAGCGAGATGAATTCCTTGCGCAGGGGGTTCTTCGCCATCTCGGCCGAGACGATGCTATGCGGCCCGCGCGAACCGATCAGCATTCCGGGCGCGAGATCCTTGATGTCCGACCCGGTGTTGTTGACAACGACGGTGGTTTCTTCCAGCAACCCGCGGGCTTTGGCTTGACCGGAGAATGTCACGAGATCGCCGCCCCAAAAGCTGGTGAAGACGACATCGGGCTTTTCCACCAGCAGCTTCGAGATCTCTGCCGAGTATTCTCCGGCGAAGATCTTGGGCCACAGCGCGTCGACGACCTCGACATCGGGTTTGAGCTTGCGCATCGTGCGCGAGAACACCTCCCACGAGTCGCGGCCCCAGGCGTAGTCCTGGTTGATGCCGGCTATGGTCTTCACATCCGGCTTCATGGCCAGCACGTAGCGGGCCGCGCCGACGCCGTCGATGACGGTGTGCGCGTGGGTGCGGAACACGTACGGGTGCTGCTTGCCCTCCTCGAAGACGCGGTCCGTCCCGCAGTCCGAGAGAATGGTCAGGACCTTCAACTCGTCGGCGACCGGAGGGACGGCCAGGCAGTTGGCGCTGGAGATGTAACCCATCACCGCGCTCACCTTCTCATCGAGCGCCAGCCGGCGAAACTCGGTGACGACTTTGTCGGCCGGGCCAGCCTCGTCGGTGAAGACGGGAACCACTTTCACCCCGCCGATGCCGCCTTCACGGTTGATCTTGTCGATCCACAGCTCGGCGGCGTTGCGGGCCGGGATGCCGAACGGCCCGGATGCCGGCCCGGACAGGAACGCAACGACCCCGATCTTGAGCTCGCTCGGCGCGCCGGCAGGCGGCGCTGCGCGCGCCCCCGACAGGACGCAAAAACCGCTTAGCGCGATCAGCGCGGAAATCCTGGCATACCGGCTCATTTTTTGTCTCCTCCTCCCAGAGCGACGAGCGAATTGTGGGGCCGAGGTCAATCTATCGGCTCGGCCCCGCAACGTCAAGGCGGTCTACTGCTGCTTCAGCCCAAGCGCGGCAGCCATCTCCATTCCCTTCTGCTTGATGGCCTGACCGGCCTCGATGGCCTTGTTCAGATCGCCGCCGCCGGCCGCATCCTTCGCCGCCTGGAACTGTTTCGCGGCCTCGTCGTATCCTGAGGTGAGTGCAGCGAGCTGATCCTTGTCCAGACCCGCCGGCAGCTTCTTTGCCTTGCTCAGGATATCCAGCCGACTCTTGAGGGCATCCATCAGCTGCGGGATCCCGGCATTGAGGTCTTCCCAGGACTTGGTGAGCTCAGCCTTTTTGGCTGCCGCAGCCTTGGCGACGTCCTGCGCCTTGGCGCTCAAAGTACTGGCAGCATCCAACGCGGCCTTGTAGTCCTTCTTGGCGAACGCGTCCTGGGCGCTCTTCAGCGCATCCTCCAGTTGCTTGAGCTGATCGGGGGCATAGCGGGACGCTTCGCCGCGGATTTGATCTATGGCTTGGCCGGCCGCCTTGATTGCCGCTTCGGCCGGCTCCTTGTCGCGCGCGCAAGCAACCACCATTGCCGCGAGCAGGACGATATAAGCGTACTTGACGATGCGCATACACACTCTCCAATAGTCGTCTGGGGATAACTGCAAGGAGCCGCGGAGCTCAGGGAATGCGAAGCTTCTGGCCGACCTTGATGAGGTCCGGATCCTTCAAAATATTCCGATTGGCTTCGAAGATCTTCATGTACAGGCTGGCGTCGCCATAGTATTGCTTGGAGATCTTGGACAGGGTGTCGCCTGCCACGACTTCATGCCATTGCTCGAACTTCCAGGAATCACCGCTGGGCTTGTCGCTTTCGGCCATGGTTTCCTCCACAGGTCAGACAGGTGCTGGCTTCCCGCACGTCGGTTTCTGCGACCGGCTCCGGGCGCGCATTGTAGCGCCGGAATGGGTCACAGGCCATCGGGGGCTGAGCGACGGCCGAGCCCTTTCTTTCTTGCGGCTTGGACTACTCGACCGGGAAGTCGACGCGCTTGATGAAGACGACCTTGCCGCCCTCGTTGCGAACCACGCTGTACCCGTGTAGCCCATCGCCGTTGCGATCGAACTCATAGGTCCCTTCCAGCCCTTTGTAGCCCCTGATAGCGAGGATGGCGTTGCGGATCGCTTCGGGCTCCGTGCTCTTGGCGTTGTTCATGGCGAGCGCGAGGATGTGCAGCGCATCGTATGACCAGCTTGCGAAATTGTCGGGAGCGATGCCGAAGCGCTCCGTGTACTGCTTCGTGAACGCGCGGGTCATATCGTTCGCGTCGGCGTTGAAATCCACGACCGCATAGGTCCCGTGCAACGCCTCTCCGGCCAGGTTGCGCGCGGTCACCGTCACGGTGGTGGGTGACCCAACCCACTGGATGTTGACGCCAAGCTGGCGCAGCTGCTTAGCAAAAATGGCCTGGTCGGCTGGATAGGTCATGTACGTGCCCAGGACCTCGGCGCCGGATTTCCTGACCGCCAGCACGATCGGCGCAAAGTCCTGGGTGCCGCTCGAGTACCCCTGATCCAGGATGGGGTTCACGCCCAGCGCCTGCAGCGCTTCGGTCAGCGCTTTCGCTCCGCCTTGGCCGAACGCGTCGGTGGCGTGAACGATCGCCCATTTCTTGAGCTTGAGCGTATTGACGCCGAAGTCCGCGATGACTTTGGACGAGTACAGATCGTTCGGACGCGCGCGGAACACCCAGCGGTTGTTGACCCGCGTCAGGCTCGGATCGGTCCCGCCGATCATGGTTGGAATGCCGGCCTTCGCGATAGCGGGCGACGCAGCCTGGACCTGCGTGCTCGCGATCGGCCCTACGATGGCAGCGATACCCGGCACGGTAAACAGCTTGGAAAACGCGAGCACGGTACCTGGATTGGTGCTGGCGTTGTCTTCGGTGAGCAGCTCGATCGGGCGCCCGAGGACACCGCCGGAGCGATTGATATCCTCCTGAGCGAGTTGCAGCCCATTGACCGTGAACCGTCCTCCCTCCGCCAGCGGCCCGGTCAGCATGTTGACCACACCGATCTTGATCGGCTCGGCGCCGATCGCCTGACCCACGAGCAGCGCGCCCGCCGCCAGCGCTGCCATGTAAGCCCACAGCAAGCCACCGCGCTTCATTCCGCCCCCTTGATTGCAAACATGGACTGTCATTCCAGATGCCCGGTGGGCGATCCGGATTCGTCATTCTGGGGCCGGAAAGCGGAACCCGGAATCCAGACCAACGCGGCCGGTCACTCGGCAACATGCAAGATAGCCGTCCGGCCGAGCCCATGTCAAAGTTCGCGTTTCCAGTCGAACCAGCGCCGATGCAAAATTCCTCGCCCGCAATCAACGCGTTCGCCAGCCGCTGGGTGCAGCTCGCGATCGGGATTGTCTGCATGTCGATGATCGCGAACCTGCAGTACGGGTGGACGCTGTTCGTGAATCCCATCGCCGACAGGTACCACTGGACGAAGGCTTCGATCCAGGTGGCGTTCACGATCTTTGTGCTCGCCGAAACCTGGCTCGTACCGATCGAAGGCTACCTGGTCGATCGCCTCGGCCCCGCGCCAGTCGCAGTCGCTGGTGGTGTATTGGTCGGAGCGGCCTGGATGCTGAATTCGGTGGCTGATTCGCTGGTGCTCTTCTATGTTGCCGCCGCAATCGGCGGCGCCGGGGCGGGCGCGGTATACGGCACCTGTGTGGGCAATGCACTGCGTTGGTTTCCCGACCGCCGCGGATTGGCGGCCGGTCTCACCGCCATGGGCTTCGGTGCCGGCTCGGCGCTGACCGTCGT
>DASPUW010000230.1:0-5052 GCA_035622675.1 Burkholderiales bacterium
GACGGTGGCATAGCTGTACGAGCTGGTTGATCTTGTCGTCGAGGGAATCGAGCTCCGCTTCCATCGGCACACTATAGTGATAAAAATCTTGCTAAGTCAACTCTTAACAGATTTTTCTGAATGTTCTTTGATACCTTTTGGCCCGCCCCAAACAGCTCATATCGAGAGTGCGGCGCGTTCACCGCAACAGACCGCCAAGATGATCGGCAGTCCGGATGACAGCTTTAGGAGCAAGCCCGGGTCGCGTCGGCAACGCGCGCAACGCAGAACCCTCCAGATCGAAGCGTAACTGACTACGCCGCACGAGTTACGCGCGGCCCTTCGACCGAGGTGGCGCAGCTTGTTACAATTTGTCCCCTTCGTCCGGCAGGCGCAGGCGAAAGGCGTTTTAGGTCGCTTGACCACAGCTCTGGGCGCGGGACCGCGGCGCGTTTGTCGCTGAGCACCGGGCTCCCAGGCGCGCGGTTTCCCGGGGCATGGACAGCGCAGACCAGGCCATAACAACACTGAGAAGGCTCGAGGTGGGATCTGATTCGTCGCGCACCGCGTGGCGCACAACGTGCGTGGTGCTGGTTGTCATCCTGGCTATCCAGACACCCGCGTTTGCCCGGATAGATAAGCTCGGCAAGCCCGAGGGCGCGGTAGACATCCTGGCGTGGCCCAGTTACATCGAGCGCGGCGAGACCGACAAGGCGTTCGACTGGGTCACCGAATTCGAAACCAAGACGGGTTGCAAGGTGAACGTCAAGACGGCCACGAACTCGGACGAGATGCTGGCCGCCATGAGCGACGGCAGCTTCGACCTGGTCGTGGCATCGGGAGATGCCAGCCTGCGTCTGATCGCCGGCGCACTGGTGCAAGAAATCAACACGGCGCTCATACCGAGCTACACGACCATCGACCCGCGCTTGCAGAAGGCACCCTGGCACTACGTTAATGGAAAGAACTTCGGCGTTCCCTATCAATGGGGGGCAACGGTGCTGGCCTACAACAGCAGCGTGTTCAAGACGCCGCCGAAGAGCTGGGATGTCGTGTTCACCGCGATGCAGCTGCCCGATGGCAAGCCCAACCAGGGTCGAGTAGAGGCTTTCGACGGCCCGATGTCCATCGCCGATGCCGCGCTGTACCTGATGACGACCAAGCCGGACCTGGCAATCAAAGATCCCTATGCTTTGGACGAAAAGCAATACCTGGCCGTGCTGGAGCTTATGCGCGAGCAGCGCAAGCTGGTGGGACGCTATTGGCGCGACGCGCGTGCTCAAATCGAGGATTTCAGGACTGCGTCGGCGGTCGCGGGATCATCCTGGGCGTTCCAGGTGAATTTCCTGCGTGCCGAAGGTCGACCCATCGCCAGCGTCGTACCGCGGGAAGGGTCGACAGGCTGGTCCGACACGACGATGATGCACGTGAGCGCGAAGCATCCCACCTGCGCCTATTTGTGGCTCGAGCACACGCTCGACCCCAAAGTGCAGGGCGACCTCGCCGCCCGGTTTGGTTCCGTGCCGGTGGTGCCGTCCGCCTGCAAGGGCAACAAGCTGCTCGGCGACAAAGGCTGCGAGACGAACGGGATGAACGAGTTCGACCGCCTCTGGTTCTGGCGCACCCCGGTGGCCGATTGCGGCGGCGGGCGCGCCTGCGTGCCCTACCCCCGCTGGGCGGCGGACTTCGCCGCCGTCGTGGCAGGGCGTTGAGGCGCTGTGCCCAGGCGCCTCGCGCTCGACCTTGAAATTCCTAGATTGAGTGCTATGGTGCGGCTATGAGCAGCACCCGTCTCTATCTGCGTCTGCTCGGCTATGTGCGCCCGTACCGGCGCATGTTCGCCGTCTCGATCCTGGGGATCCTCATCGTCGCAGCGACCGAAGTGGCGTTGCCGGCGGCGGCTCAGCCGTTTCTGGACGGGACCTTCCTGCACAAGGATCCCCTGCTGATGCGCTGGGCGCCGTGGGGCATCGTGCTGCTGTTCGCGCTGCGCGGTCTCGGTGCGTTCCTCGGCCAGTATGCGAGCAATTGGGTGTCGCTGCGCGTGATCATGGATCTGCGTCAGCAGATGTTCGCACGCCTGCTGGCGCTGCCGCTCGGCTACTTCGCCGACAATCTGAGCGGGAAGCTCATCTCGAAGTTTACCTTCGACGTGATCCAGATCGCGGTCGCGGTAACGTACGTCGTGACCGTGCTGGTGCGCGATTCGGTCACCATCGTTGCGCTGCTCGCCTACCTGCTGTGGCTGAACTGGAAGCTGACGCTCATCACCTTCGCCATGATTCCTCCGATCGCGATCGTGGTGCGGCTTTTCAACCGGCGGCTGCGCGGGCTGACGCGCCAGACCCAGCACGCCATGGGCGATGTCAACCATGTGCTGCAGGAGAGCATCGACAACCAGAAGATGGTCAAGATATTCGGCGGCCAGGCTTACGAAGTGCAGCGCTTCGGCGCGGCGGTTAACCGCGTGCGCAGGCTGCTGGTCAAAGAGCAGATGGCGGCGGCTGCCAACGTGCCGGTCGTGCAGCTGCTCGCCGCCATCGCGGTGGCGGTCGTCCTCGCCCGGGTTACGGTCGACGTGCAAGCCGACCGGACCACGGTCGGCGGCTTCGTGTCCTTCATTGCAGCGATGCTGCTCGTCACTGCTCCGCTCAAGCGCTTGACCGGGATTTTCGAGCACCTGCAACGCGGCTTGTCCGCAGCGGAGAGCGTGTTCGCGCTGGTGGACCAGCAGCCGGAAGACGACCGCGGCGCAGTCGAGCTCGGGCGCGCCCGCGGGCAACTGCGCTTCGAGCACCTCACCTTTCGCTATCCTGGCGCCGCGCCTGCAGCGCTGGAGAACATCGACCTGGAGATCCGTTCTGGGGAGACCGTGGCCTTGGTGGGTCAGTCGGGCAGCGGCAAGACGACCCTCGCGAACCTGGTGCCGCGGTTTTTTCATGCCAGCTCAGGCCGCATCCTGATAGACGGTCACGACATCGAGAGCATTCGCCTCGCGAGCCTGCGCGCCAATATCGGGCTCGTCAGTCAGGATGTGACCCTGTTCAACGATACGGTGGCGGCCAACATCGCCTATGGCGTCAAAGCCGGCGCGAGCGGGGAAGAGATCGTGGTTGCCGCGAAGGCGGCACACGCCTGGGAGTTCATCCAGGCGCTGCCCAACGGACTCGACACATTGGTGGGTGAGAACGGAGTGAAGTTATCGGGCGGCCAGCGCCAGCGGCTTGCAATCGCGCGCGCGCTGCTGAAGAACGCGCCCATCCTGGTCCTCGACGAGGCCACGTCGGCGCTCGACTCGGAATCCGAACGGCAGGTGCAGGCGGGACTGGAGGCGCTGATGCGGGGCCGGACGACCATCGTCATCGCGCATCGCCTGTCGACCATTGAGAACGCCGACCGCATCGTGGTCCTGGACCAGGGCGCGATCGTGGAAATCGGCAACCACCGGGACCTGCTGGCGCGGCAGGGGCTGTACGCCCGGCTCCACCGCATCCAGTTCGCGCTCGGGGAAGCGCCGCTCGCCAGTCCCGCGATGCAGCCCGGCTAAGCGCTGCTGGTGGCAGGCGCTGGAGCTAGTGCGCCTCGTCCCAGTTCGAGCCGATGCCGACGTCGACCACCAAGGGGACTGCGAGGCTGGCGACCCCGGCCATGAGCGCAGGCAGCTCGCTCGCCACCAGCTCAACCTGGGCCTGAGGCACCTCCAGCACCAGCTCGTCGTGCACCTGCATGATGAGCGCCGTGCCGGTCGCATGCTGCCCGATCCAGCGGTGCACCGCGATCATCGCCAGCTTGATCAGATCCGCGGCCGTGCCCTGCATGGGAGCATTGATGGCGGCGCGCTCCGCCGCCTGGCGTCGCTGGCCGTTGGACGCGTTGATATCGGGCATGAACAGGCGGCGCCCGAACACGGTCTCGACGTAACCCTTCTCGCGCGCGAACTCGCGCGTGCGTTGCATGTACTGCGCCACGCCGGGATAGCGTGCGAAGTAACGGTCCATGTACTGCTGAGCAGCGGTGCGCTCCACGCCGAGCTGCGAGGCGAGGCCAAACGCCGACATGCCGTAGATGAGGCCGAAGTTGATCACCTTGGCATAGCGCCGCTGCTCACTGGTGACCTGATCGGGCGCGAGGGTAAAGATCTCGGACGCCGTTCGCCGATGCACGTCCTCGCCCGAGGCGAAGGCGGCCAGGAGGTTCGCGTCGCCGGACAAGTGGGCCATGATGCGCAGCTCGATCTGAGAGTAGTCGGCCGAGATGACGCGATGACCGGCAGGCGCGATGAAGGCCTCGCGAATGCGGCGGCCCTCGGGGGTGCGCACCGGGATATTCTGCAGGTTGGGCTCGTTGCTGGACAGGCGCCCGGTGACTGCGACTGCCTGTGCATAGTTGGTGTGAACGCGTCCGGTGCGCGCGTTGACCATGCGCGGGAGCTTGTCGGTATACGTGCTCTTCAGCTTGGCCAGCCCGCGGAAGTCGAGGATCAGCTTGGGCAGGAGATAGTCGAGCGCCAGCTCCTGCAGGACGTCTTCGTCGGTGGAGGGCTGGCCGCCGGGCGTGCGCTTGAGCACCGGGAGCTTGTGCTGGTCGAAGAGCAGCTCCTGAATCTGCTTCGGAGAGCTCAAGTTGAACGGCTGGCCGGCCTGCAGCTGCGCCTGTCTCTCGATGTCGAGCATGCGCGTGCCGAGCTCCCGGCTCTGGCTTTCCAAAAATCCGACGTCCAGCAACACCCCGTGACGTTCCATCTCGAATAGCACTTCCATGACCGGCAGCTCGATGGTGCCGTAGATGAAAGCGAGCTTGTCGTCGCGCTCGATCGGGGGACTCAGCGCCTGGTGCAGCTGCAGCGTGATGTCGGCGTCCTCGCTCGAGTAGGCAGCGGCCCGCTCGACCGGCACCTGGTCGAATCCGATCTGCGCCGCGCCCTTCCCCGCCACCTCCTCGTACGTGATGGTCTTCACCCCGAGATGGCGCTGAGCCAGGCTGTCCATGTCGTGCGGGCGGTGGCTTTCGAGCACATAGGATTCGAGCAGCGTGTCGTGCCTGATGCCGCGCAGGCGAATCCCGTGGTTCGCC
>DASPUW010000231.1:0-2204 GCA_035622675.1 Burkholderiales bacterium
TGGGGGTGGGGTAAGCGCGCAGCTCAGCTCCGTCCAAACCGCTCGAGGCACGACTTCTCGTCCAGCATCACGAAGCCCTTGCCCTTGCACGAGTTGTGGCCCTTGCAGGAGTTCATCGAGGTCTTGCACTCGGCCTGTCCCTTGCACGCGTTCGCGCCGTAACACTTCACCTTCACTGCGCCGTCGTCGGCGCTCATGCCGGGTACGGCGGTCACGAACAGCGCCGCCGCAGCCGTCGCCAGCGCCGCGCCCATCAGTCTGCGATTCCCGTTCATCTGTGCAGCTCCTTTTCGTTGGGGGGTCTGGAACCGGGGCCCGTCGATTCGCGCGTCGAGCATCGCGGCTCCGAACCTTTCTACGCTGGCGCGCCGCGTTCGGATGCATAATGGCCTCGCTCGTCACTCGAAGCTGGAGGCCGACGATGACCGACAAAGTCCTGGTTGCCTACGACGGCACGCGCGAAGGCCGGACCGGCCTGTTTCAATTCGCCGAGACCCTCGCTCTAAAGCAGGCCGACATCCATCTGCTGGCGGTGGTGGCGATGCCGAGCGGCGCCTTCCTCTCGGAAGGCTTCATTCCCGAGACGGTGATCGACGAAGAGAAGCAGCGCTACGAGGAGATCGCCCGGGAGGGCGTGCAGCTGCTGCAGGAGCGCGGCTACCGCGCCACGCCGCACGTGCGCTACGGCGATCCGACCGAGGAGATCGTGCGGTTCGCCAGCGAGCTGCACGCGAACCTTCTGGTCGTCGGCCACAAGAAGCACCGCTCGCTGGCCGCGCGCTGGTGGAGAAGCTCAGTGGGCGCCTCGCTGCTCGAGCAATCGCCCTGCAGCATTCTGGTGGCGGTGTGCGACTAATGGATCCGATCCGGCGGCGGCCGGAGCGGATCAACTGAAGAACGCGGCGCGAGGCGCGGGCGCCTGACGTCGGTCAGGCGCTCTCGCAAACTTCGGCGGTGGCCTGCAGGCGCGTCGCGATGGTCTGCGCAACCTGCGCAAGTGTCTGATCGGTCTGAGCTTCGAACCAGCGATCGGACAGCGGGATGATGTGGTTGCGGCCCTCGAAGGCAATCAGGAAGCGGTGCTGCGCTCCGGCGCGCTCGTAGTCCACTTCCGCCCGCGGCAGCGCGGCTGCGAGAAGCTCCAGCAGCGCACCCGCCTTGAGTTCCATGCTCTCGGACATCTTCTCTCCACCGCTTTTCCGACCCGATTGCTGCTTCGGACCGTCGACTCGCTCCCCGGGTTCCCCGATGCAGGGAGTGTTCCAACTTGTGAAAAGTCCTTTTCGCCAGTGGCTTACCGATCGATGATCGGGCCGCACGGTGAACGCCGAACGGCTTTCCTCTACGCGCAGGGTCAACGCTCGCGAGCCGCGAAATGCCGTTGGCGTAGCTCGAGGTCCGGCGCGCACGGTTCTGGACTATGCCCGAACGGAAGCGCATCCTAAGCGCCTCGCCGGCTGGGCACCGGCGCATGGCGCCGGACTGGCCCGCATACCTGGCGCGGACCACCCGGCGTTGCTTGAGCGCGATTCCCGCAGGCGAGCGCAGCCGTACAAACACAAAAAGGACGGGAGGATTCCGCTATGGCCACTGCTAGTTCTGCTGTACCCCCGCGATGGTGGGTTCCAGGCGACTGGAACGGGTTCTTCGGGCTGTTCACCAATGTTCTTCTCAACGTCATCGTACTCACCACCCTGTGCCTGTTCGTCGTGCACCTGCCACCAGAGACGGTGTTCGGGCGGGTGCTGCCAGCGATGGGAATTGCGCTGCCGATAGGCAACCTGTTCTACGCCTACCTCGCCTGGCAGCTCGCGAAGAAGGAGGGGCGGACCGACGTCACCGCAATGCCGTACGGTCCGAGCGTGCCGCACATGTTCATCGTCGTGCTGGTGATCATGCTGCCGGTATATCTGGAAACCAAGGACCCGCTGCTCGCCTGGCAGGCGGGGCTCGCCTGGTGCTTCATCATCGGCGTGATCGTCCTGCTCGGCGCGTTCGTCGGCCCGTGGATCCGCAAGATGACGCCGCGTGCCGCCATGCTCGGCACACTGGCGGGAATTTCGATCGCGTTCATCTCGATGAGCCCGGCGTTTCAGATGTGGGAAGTGCCCTGGATCGCATTCGTCTGCTTCGCGATCGTGCTCATTGCCTGGACTGCGAATATCCGCCTGCCTGGCGGCATCCCCGGCGGCCTCGCAGCGGTC
>DASPUW010000232.1:0-13722 GCA_035622675.1 Burkholderiales bacterium
GGCGGAAAGCTCGGGGCGACCGCCGCCGAGGTCTTCGATCCAGGAAGTGACCGCGGTCAGGCGCGCCGGGCGCTGTGGTCCTGGTTTGCAGCCACCGCATTGCTGCTCTACCTGCTGGACATCGCGGTTCGGCGCGCGCCCTGGTTCCGCCGCTGGCTGGGATAGACCCGCGAGATCTCTCTCTGCTTGCCTTGACGGCGCTTGTCGTAGCGGGTAGCTTCCTACGAATTCTAAAAAAATACGACTGAACTGGCTTAGCGAATCGGTTCAGGGATCGAACTCAGGAGCGCAGCGAGTGAATTCTCTGCCGATCGTCGTCGTCGGTTTTTTTCTGGGCATGCTCCACGCCACCGACGCCGACCACGTGATTGCCGTGAGCACCATCGTTTCCCGTCAAGGCAACCTAAGGAGCGCCGCCTCCATTGGCGTGATGTGGGGAGTCGGCCATACGGTCACGGTCTTCCTCGTAGGTGGAGCGATCATCCTGTTCAGCCTGGTCATCCCGCCTCGCCTCGGCCTCGCAATGGAATTCACCGTCGCCCTGATGCTCATCGTGCTCGGGGTCTACACCCTGCGCGGAGTGAGTCGCTGGGTGCGCGAGAACATGTTCCCCGCTCCCGATGGCCGCTTTCCGGGGCACGACCACGCGGCAGCGCGGCCGGGCGCTCACTTGCATCCGCACGTCCATGGTGACTACGTGCACGTGCATGTGCACGGGCACGGAACGCAGGACCACGGGCACCCCGAGGGCGCGACCCCGCAGGCGTGGCTCGATCGCCACTTGTCCGGATTGAGCGCCTATCGGGCGCTGCGTCCCCTCGCGATCGGGGTCGTCCACGGGATGGCCGGCTCTGCAGCGATCGCCCTGCTCATCCTCGCGCAGATCCGCGAGCCCCTGTGGGGCCTCGCCTATCTGCTGCTGTTTGGCGTGGGCACGATCGCCGGCATGATGTTGATCACCACAGCCATCGCTTTGCCATTCGCCTACAGCCTGCAGCGACTGCCGAACCTCAATCTGTGGATGCGCTTGGCAGCCGGGCTACTCAGTCTGGGCCTGGGTCTCTATCTCGCGTACCAGATCGGCGTCGTCCAGGGTCTGTTCACCGGCAACCCGTCCTGGTCGCCGTCGTAGCCGAGGCCGATGTAAGTGAGAAGATCGGGGGCTTCGTAAGAGGCCTCAGCAGAGTTTTCCCTGGCGCAGCGCAACGTTGACGGCGCCACGAGGAAAGCATAGATTTCGCGGGATGTCCGCTCTCGCTTCCGCACACGGGTCGCCGCGCTTTGGCTTCAAGCAGATCGCGATGGGTGTCGTGCTGCTGGGCTTGGGGGCAATCGCTGCGATCGCCATGGTGCGCGAAGGCCGCCACGCGGGCGCACCAGGACAAAACGCGGTTGCTGCCGGAGGCGCCTTTGCCGGCCACACCGAGCGACCAGCGCTATCTCCAGCGGAGGAAGCCTACGCGGCGGAGCTTTGGCCCATCCACCAGCAGACCAAGACCAGCGCCGTGCAGATGACTTTTGCCGGGCTGGCCTACAAGCTCGGAGACATCGACAAGGCCGCCGTCAAAGAGCGCGTGTCACCGCTGACGAAGGTGTTCCGCGACGCACGCGCTCAGGCCGGCCGCCTGCAGGTTCCGCCGTCGCTCGAGAAACAGCACCAGCGGTATCTCGCGGCGCTCAAGCAGTACGAGGACGCATCGGTCGAAATGGTCAAGGTTGCCCGCGACGGCAAGGATGAGCATCTGGTCGCGGCGCAGAAGATGAGCTACGCGGCCAGCGAAGACTCGCTGCGGGTAGGCGATGCGCTTTGGCCAGGAGAGTACAAGCCGAATTAGAAGCGAGGATTCGCGCTCGTTGCGCGGATCGGCTTAGGAGCAGTGTCGTAGGTGTAACAACAACTGATGG
The DNA here is from genome assembly GCA_035622675.1 of Burkholderiales bacterium. Taxonomy (GTDB): domain Bacteria; phylum Pseudomonadota; class Gammaproteobacteria; order Burkholderiales; family SHXO01; genus SHXO01. The sequence goes on from DASPUW010000232.1 coordinate 1,906, forward strand.
GGGGTTAGAAAATGAGAAGAGTGGTAGGAGCAGTAGCTACAGTCGCGCTGGCGGGGCTTGGGGTGCTCGGCACCACAACCGCGCAGGCGCAGAACTGTTCGGTCTGGCTGGTGGAGAGCAGCCGCTTCATGAACGTGCCGTTCGGGGCCTTCATGCCTGATCGCGCGTACGTGCCCGGCAGCAACAGCCCGAGCAACAACATCAACACGGTCGATCTGCCGGTCAATGTCGGCGTCATCAAGTGCGGCAAGGAGCTGATTCTCTATGACTCCGGCTGGAAGCAGCAGGACTACCTCAAGATGACGGGCAGCGATCACTGGGCACCTCTGCCCGATCAGCTCAAGCTGCTCGGCTTCAGCGCAAATGACGTGACCAAGATCGTCATCGGCCACGGGCACTGGGATCATGCTGGTCAGCTGATGGACTTCCCGAACGCCACGTTATACGTGCAGCGTGAGGAGCTGAAGGGCATCGAGTGGGCGCTCAACTATCCGAATCCGCGCATTAGCGCAGTGAACACCTCGCAGGGTGGTTGCATGCGCACGCCGGCTTGCGGCTATCCGCCCAAGACCCTGGACGAGATCTACGGCAAGGTGCTGTCCGGCAAGGCGCAGATTGTGGACGGCGAGGCGGAAATCCTGCCCGGCGTGCGGATCCACCCCGCCCACCGCGCGCACACCGCGGGGTCGCAGCTGCTGGAAGTGCCCACTAGCATCGGTAAGCTGGTGTTCGGGTCTGACGCGTATTCGTCGTGGGAAGGCATCCGCGACTGGATGATCGCCAACCCGCAGCAGACCGACACGGTGCAGCAGTTCCTGGCCTACGAGAAGTGCTACAAGATCACCGGTGGCTATCAGAACTGCGTCGCTGCGCACGAGCCCCTGTCCTACTCGGACAAGTATCCGCTGACCAAGAATTCCTGGGTCGGGATCAACGGCTCGCGTATGGCGGAGATCGCGCTCGCCTCCGGCGAGAAGTCGCGCAAGCCCTGATTGCGTAAGTCAGCAGTCAAACGGTAAGCTCCTCCGGCGAGGAGTCCGATTTCGGGCTCCTCGCTTTTTTTCTCGATCCGAGTCGATTTTCGATGCGCGCTGCAACCGTCATCGTGCTAGGTCTGACTCTCGCTGCATCGGACGTGCTCGCGCATGATCCGAGCGCATGGGGCGGCACTTTCCGCACTCGAGACCGCGGCGCTAACTGGATGCCGATCGACGCGGGATTGTTTGTCGGCGGCGCAGTGGGGCTGGCGGTGGACCCCGCAGATCCGGGCCATGTCCTGTATGCGACCGATGGTCGCCTGCTGAGCTCGCGCAACGGCGGCCGCGACTGGGTTCAAGAGGCCGCATCGGTTTTCTTCGGGCCTACGCTCGCCGTCGCGTTCGACCCATCCGGGAAGGTTGCGCTCGCCGCGACAGCAGCCGGCGTGTTCCGCACTGAAAGCGATGGAACGTGGAAGAGCGTCGAGCTTCCAGCGTCGGCTTCACCTTCACGCTCGATCGTCGCGGGCGCAGCGGCGGGACGCTTTTACCTGGCAGGGGCCCTTGGTCTCTACCGCAGCGACGATCGAGGGCAGACCTGGAGACGTGGTTCTGACGCTGTGACTGATGCGCCTTTTACCGCACTTGCCGTCCTGGCACGGTCAGCCGAGCACGTTGTCGGCGTCGTCGAGGGCCGCGTCTTCGTTAGCGCCGACGCGGGAGACAGCTGGCAGCTGCGCAGCACCGGGCTGCCCGATGGCAAAGTCGAAGCCTTAACCGCGGATACCCGCGACGGATCGCTCTGGGCGGCGGGGGCCGACCGCCTCTATCACAGCATTGACGCAGGTCAGATCTGGCAGGCGGTGGGTGAGCCCCTGCCGCAATCAGGCACTCGCGTGCGCGGAATAGCGACCTTCGACAATGGCGACACGATCGTCCTGACCACGCATCGCGGAGCGTATCGCAGCGTTGATGGCGGGCGCCGCTGGTCGCTTCTCGAAGGGAACCTGCCCGTGCATTTGGAGGCCGGCCCGCTAGTGCCCGACCCGGTCGACTCGAACACGCTGTATGCGGGATACTCGCTGACGCCGTACGACGAGATCCGGCGGCGCGCCGTGGAGGGGAGCAATCTGCTGTCGCAGGTCGATCCGCTCAGTCTTGCCGGCGGAGCCGCGTTTCTCACCCTGATCGCCGTGGCCGCGGTTTTCGCCGTGCGCCGCCTCTCGCGCGTCGCCCAGGCGGCTGACGCACGCTCGCCACGAAGAACCCCTCTTGCATGAAGACACGCCCCGTTTTGTATCTTGCGTTCGTGCTCGCGATCATCGCGGCCGGCGCATTCCTCGCCTGGAAAATCTGGCCGCGCCCGGTGCGCGCAGTGGAGTATCCGATGGCAGTGGCGACCGACATCCCGACCGCAGTCGCGGCGGCGCCAGACGGCACTGTTTGGTTCACCATCGACTTCGGCGAGGGGATCGGGTTGGTGCGCGACGGACGCGTCCAGCGCGTGCCGAAGAAGGGCCGCAACGTGGAGCCGATCGGACTCGGCGTGGATGCTGCAGGCGCCGCGTGGTTCACCGATCCATCTGCCATCGCCGTAGTGCGCGCGACGGCGGCAGGGGAGCTGCAGTCGTTCCCGCTCGGCACTCCCATCGCTCGTCTCGGAAGGCTGGCAGTCGCACCTGATGGCGCGGTGTGGTTTGCGGAGTCGACGGCCTACAGCATCACACGCCTCAAAGACGGCGTGCTTCAACGCCACGATATTCAATCGCTGCGCGGCGGACCTTATGGCGTGGCGGTGGCGGGCGACGGCAGCGTGTGGGCGACGCTGCAATCGGCGAACCAGTTGATGCGCATCTCGCCTTCCGGCGAAATGACGCAGTACGACTTGCCCGCGCCGGGTTCATCGCCTACCGATGTAGCCGCGGACCCCAAGGGCGGAGCATGGTTGATCGAATTCCGCGGCAACAAGGTCGCGCACTTTGCGGACGGCAAGTTCGTAGAGTATCCGCTGCCGGAGGGGAAGGCTGCGCCCTCCGGAATCGCAGTGGCCCCGGACGGCGCCGTCTGGTTCGGCGTTCTGCGTGGCGGAGGGTTGGGCCGGCTGCGCGACGGCAGGATGGAGTTCGTCCCGCTGCCGCGGGAGAATGCGCGCCCTTATACGCTCGCCACTGACGCCAAGGGCAACATCTGGTACGCCGATATCAGCGGCTTTGTCGGGATGATCCCGGCGGCGACGCGCTAGCAGCCGCGTCCCAGCCGTCAATTGAGCGCGCTCACGCGTTGCAGCGCGAACACGGTTAGCACAACGCCGACCACGATCATGACGAGCGACGTGCCGATTTGAAGACGGGCTGCGCCTGGCCCGGCGACCCAATCGAGAATCTTCTTGCCGACCCACGCGGCGACGATTCCCACCGCGACCAGCACCGCCGCAAACCCCACGCTGAACGAGAGTACCCCTGCGAGGGCCAGCATGACCTTGCCGCTGACGAGCGCGTTCATCAGCAGGACAAGAGAAGCCGGGTCAGGCAACAGCCCGCCAGCGATCCCCAGCCAGATCAGAATCCAGAGGCTCGGCCGATTGCTCGCAACCGAACCCACGTCGTGGGTATGCTTGATTCCCCACCCGTGGCTGTGATAGCCGGACGCCTCACCTCCCGGGTGATCATGGTCGTGCGCATGTGCATGATCGTGGCCATGCCCATGGAGCTCGTGCTGGTGGTCTCCCTCGCCGTGTGCATGAGCGTGCGCACCCGGCACGGCGTGCGTGTGAGCGTGACCCCCATCGTACCTGCGGTACTGCATTGCGGCACCCCCGCCGGTCTGCGCGCGCACCTCGTCCCGATTCCACCCGGCGACTCGAAATAGCGAGCGCTGCGTCCACAGCATCCAGAGCCCCAGCCCAATGATTAGGGCGCCGGTGGCTACTGCGAGGTGCGCCTCGATGCGTTGCGGCGGTAGCTGCGGCAGGCCAAGTGAGGCGAGGACCCCAACCAGCACGATCCCGCTCGTGTGCGACAGCGTGACGAATATCCCCAGGATCCACGCATCCACTGGACGACCGCGTGCCCCGACGATGTAAGCAGCGGCGATGGTCTTGCCGTGACCGGGCTGAATGGCATGTATTGCGCCGTTCAGGAAATTCGCAGCGAGCAGGACGAGTACTTCACCCATGTAGGTATTGCGAGCGAGCTTGAGTTGAAGGAGTTGTGGCGTCTTTCAAAGGCCACAATGTTACCTCAGGCGGCTCACTGCTCCCGTCCGGCGGCGCTGAAGAACAGAAAACGGTTCTTGCCGCTCTCCTTGGCGTGATACATGGCCGAGTCGGCGTTGCGCAGCAGCGTCTCGGCGTCCGGCCCATCGTGCGGATAGATGCTGATACCCAGCGTCTGCGTGATGCTGAACTCGTGGCCGTCGATGCGGTAGGCCTGTCCCATCGCCGCCAGGATCTTGGCTGCCACGGCGGACGCGTCCTGCGCGTCGTGTAGTTCAGGCAGCACCACGACAAACTCGTCGCCGCCGAGGCGCGACACGGTGTCGATCTCGCGCACGCAGGCGCGTGCCCGCTCGGCGATCTCGCGCAGCAGCAGATCGCCGACGTGATGACCGAAGGAGTCGTTGATCGGCTTGAAATGATCGATGTCGAAGAAAAGCACACCGACGAGCGTGCGATTGCGCTGAGCTGCCGCTATCGCCTGCTCGAGCCGGTCGCGCAGCAGCAGGCGGTTAGGCAGGCCCGTCAGCGAGTCGGAGTAGGCGAGATTGTAGATCCGGCTCTCCCATGATTTGCGGTCCGTGATATCGCGCACAACCGCGGTGAACTGGTTCGGCCCGGGGCTGTGCACGATTTCAGACACCGCCAGCTCGAGCGGGAAGATCGCGCCGTCGCGCCGCCGGCCCGTGACTTCGCGGTGGCTGCCCACCAGCCGCTGCATCCAATTGTCGTCGATGGCGCCACGGTCTTCATCGTCGTAACCCAGTTCCAAGGTGATCTGCCGGAGGTGCAGCCCGCGCACCTCGTGCGCGCTGTAGCCGAACATGTTCTGCGCCTGCCGGTTGAAGCGCTCGACGGCGCCAGTCGCCGACAGCACGATGATGCCTTCAGCCGCGTTGTCCAGGATCGACTCGAGCTGGCGCTCGCGCTCGCGCAGCGCGTCTTCGGTCTGGCGGCGGCTGGTGATGTCCTGGAGCGTGCCGTAGACATGCGTCACGTGACCGTTCTCGCGGTGTGCCTCACCGATGACACGCACCCAGATGCGGCGTCCGCGCGCTGTGACGAGGGCGAGCTCGGTGTCGAACGCCTCGCCGAGCTCCATCGCCCGCTGCATGGCGCGATGAATCGCCGGGATCGCGTCTGGCGCGAAGAAACCGACCGCGCTGTCCACTGTTGGCACGTATCGGCCAGGACTCAGATCGTGGATACGATAGGTCTCGTCGGTCCAGAACAAACGCCCGGAGCGGCACTCGACCTCCCAGCCCCCGACGTGGCCGATCGCCTGCGTGCGCTCCATCAGCAGCTCGAGGCGTTTCTGGGCACTGATGTCGCGCGCCACCGCTGCGACCCCGGCGATGCGCCCCGCCTGATCGCGCAAAGCGGCCACGCTCACCGCCACCAGCACGGAGCTGCCATCCTTGCGTCTGGCTGTGGTCTCGAAGGGCGCAACACGGTCGCCGCGCTCGATGCGCGCGCAGCGCGCACGCATCTGCTCCGGGAATTCGCTCGGAACCAGCAGGTGATAACTGTGACCGATCACTTCTGGGGGTGCGTACCCGAACATCTCCTCGGCGCCGCGGTTCCAGGACAGGATGGTGCCGTCCAGCCCATAGCTGATGATCGCGTCATGAGATGACTCCGCCACACTCGCCATCGCAGAGCGCCGCATCGCGATCTCCGCTTCGGCTTCCAAACGTGTGAGGCGGTGCTGGAGCGTCTGAACGAGCTCGCGTAACTGCGCTTCTGTGAGGTGATCGAGATTTTGCATTTTGGGGTTTTTTGCCGGCTCACCCCCTTTTCTGCGGCAAGTATAAGTGGTTTGCGAGACGGCGCGAAAACCTGCTTGCAGAGAGCGGCTAACTCCATGATAGGTCGGGGTAAGGGGTGGGTGAAGCTTATGCGCTGGGCGCTTCGCGTCTCATTGAGCAATGCGCCAGGGCGATCGGTCCTGCCACTTCTTCAGGGCTGCCGTCGCCCACGCGGGGTCCTTGTCTGTGTGGCAAACGTTGCAGGCGTTGGGCATTCCCAGTGCCTCGGCCTGCGCGGGGGAAACGAAACGGAAAGTGTGGGCACGAACGTTCACGTCCCCGATGGTCTGCTCGATCTTGGGCATGTGGCAGGCGATGCAGGCGTCGCCCGCGCTGCCGGACTTGTGATGCGTGTGCGCTTCGACCGTCGGAGCGCGCGGGCCGTTCTGGGCATTGGGTCCGTGGCAGTCGAGGCAGATTGCGTTTGCCGGCTTCCACAGAACCGCATCGTTCTGAGTGCCATGCACATCGTGACAGCTGAAGCAGGTGACGCCGCGTGTATACATCAGGCTCTGCACAAAATCGTTGCCCTGCATCCGGTTCTTGTGCCCGGTGCCGTCGCCAAAGTGCGTGAACGATGTCTCTCCCAGCTTGTGCTCCTCGAGCTTCCAGAAGTCGACCAGGTCCTTACCCACGTGGAAGCCGACCGGCCAGTCGTAGTACCTGCCTTGGATTGGATTTCGCAGCGGTTGACCCTGCGAGTGACACTGAATGCAAACGTCGTTGGCCCGCACATAGTCGAGCTTTGCCGGGTTGATGATGTTGGGTCGGCCCTGGTGCATGACGTGCTCGCTGCCGGGTCCATGGCACCGTTCGCAGCCTACGTTCCACTCTGTGACTTTCCTGGTGGTGACATCGTAGTTGACCGAGTGGCAGCCATCACACAACGGTCCGGTCGGACGCTGGAAATTGTCCGGCGGATACAAAGCGGCCCACCAATCCGTGCCGTTTTTCACGAAATAGGGCCGCCAGACCTTGTGCGTGACGTCCCATTGAGCGGGAAACACAAAGTAATCGTCCCCAACCCGCGTGAAGTAGCGCTGCTTCCACCTGCTCCCATAGGTGAACGCGATGTCTTCTTTGGTAAATTTGACCAATGGATCGGGTTTGGAGAGATCGGGAATGATCGCGTTCGGACGCTCTTTGGGATCCTGGACGACGTTCGCCATGCGGGTCTCCTTCCAGCGATCGTAGATCTCCGTGTGGCAGTCCCTGCAGGCCGCTGACCCTACGTAGTGCGGAGTGGGCCCGCCATACATCGGTTGCGCAGAAGGGGCGGCGACCCGGGGCAGATTTCGCAGGTACGCGCTCACCTGCCAGATCTTTCGATCCGGAAGCTCCCAAGCGGGCATGCCGGTATGCCGGATTCCATTCTTGATGTGATAGAAGAGCTCGCCGTCACTCATGCGCTGAACGCTGGCGCCGCGCAGATCGGGAGGGCGCGGATACTCACCACTGCCGATCTCCGTCTTACCGCCACCGTCATACGCGTGGCACAGCTCGCACTTGGAGCGATACACGTCGCGTCCCGCAGCGACGCCCGCGCTGTTGGCGGCGCTGCTCAGGGGATTGCTCATGGCCTTGAACCTGGCTGGCACCGTGTGATGAAGGAGCCACTGCGCGATGCTCACTTCCAGTGCGGGCGCGTCTTCACGCGCGCTCGACCCTTCCCATACAACGAAAGCGTAAAGGGCGGCAAACACGACGGCCAGCGCCGCGATGCTCACAACGATGGTCTTCTGCGCTCTGGTTCGAAGCATGTTCGGCTCCTCGTTGTTTACCGTCCTTCGTCGACAGTACGAAGCCTTCTCGATGACGTCTATTTCTTGTCTTCACCCAGCACGATTTGAACGCCGAGATAGGCGATAAAACCTGTGGTCTGCGGGCCGCTGCTCACACCTGTTCCCATTGACGCGAGCAGCTTGAAGCTCGAGCCCAAGGCCCAGCGCAGACCGAAGTTGAGGATCCAGTCACCACGGCTCAGGGGTTTGTCGCTGAAGCCGCGCATTTCCGCCATCAGTTCCAGGCTGTCGGACGCTTCTACTGCGCCCAACAAACCCAGGACCCACTGATCTTCCTGAGAGTGGAAATACTGGTAGCCAAACTCGCCAACGAGCTTCACCTGGCCAAAGTCGTGACTGAGCTCTACGGGCAGGAACAGGTTCGGGCCCTGCTCCGCGACGCCGCGAGCTGCCGAGCTGGTCGGATTTTCCAGCTGCAGTTGCGGATACACGGACATGTCTGCACCGCTCGGTGATTGATCCAGAAAGCGCCACTTCACTCCGAGCAGCGAATCGTCGAGGCCGCTCTTCGTGCCCCCCGCCGGGGTCGTGACAAACATCCATCCTGTTTCGTACTTGAGCTGGATCCGGTCGCCCACTCCGTAGTTGAAATCCGCGTGGGGGAAGCTGCGCACGCGCTCCGTACCAGTGCGCTGCTCCAAATACGCGATGTTGATCTCCCAGACTGCGCTGCCGGGCGTTCCGGGATCGTCGGTGAGCATCGGCGGTCCGCCTTGTGCGAACGACGAAGGCACAGAGCTGACGAACAAGGCAAGCGGCGCAAGGTATCGCCCCCAGTGCAACAAGGCAGAGACGATGTCGAAGCGGCGCTCTGCCACTTGAGAGAATTGGAGGCCAGAACTGCCGCGCGAAATGCGTTGCCTCGCTACCATGACGCTCGCCCTGTCATTCGTTCGAGATGAGCCGGATTTTTGGATCTGTTATGAGTGTTACACTAATGTAAAGATTATGACTTTACAAGCCAGTTCCCCAGTCCCGGTGTGGCTGCTCTTCGTTCTGACGCTGCAGGGCCAGCAACCGGCTGTGCGCATGCGCGTGTGGCGTGCGTTGAAAGCGCTCGGCGCCGCTGTTCTACGCGATGGCGTTTATCTCCTTCCCAACAAGCCCGAGTTCCTCGAGCCGCTGCAGGCCCAGTCCGAGGAGGTGACTGCCTCGGGCGGCAGCGCCCAGATTCTCGAGGTGAATGCGCGCGACAAAGCGCAGGAAGCCGAGTTCCGACAGCTGTTCGATCGGACGCCCGATTACGAAAAGCTGATGCTCGAAATCGGAAAGGCAAGAAAGGAGATCGGGGGACTGGACAGACGCGCCCTTGCGCTGCGCCCGACCCGGCTCAGGCGCGAGTACGAGACGATCGCCATGCAGGACTTCTTCCCGGGCGCGGCGCGCGATCAAGCCCGCGAAGTCCTGGAAGATCTCGTGGGGGCAGCCAATCCCGTGCTGTCCCCCGACGAGCCGCATGCCGCCAGCGGTAGGATCAACCGCCTGGATCCGGCGAAGTATCGGGGGCGGACCTGGGCTACGCGCGCACACCCCTGGGCCGATCGCCTGGCGAGCGCGTGGCTGGTGCAACGCTACATCGACCGCCGGGCGAAGTTCCTCTGGCTAAAGAGCCCAAAAGACTGTCCCAAGCGGGCGGTCGGTTTCGACTTCGACGGCGCTGAGTTCACGCATGTCGGGGCGAAGGTGACCTTCGAAGTCTTGCTGGCGAGCTTCGGGTTGAACGCTGATCCCGCGCTCGAGCGAATCGGGACTCTGATCCACTATCTCGACGTCGGTGGTGTGCCTGTGCCGGAAGCGGCCGGGGTCGAAGCGCTGTTGCGCGGTGCGCGCGATGCGCTGAACGACGACGATGCTCTTCTCGCCCACGCAGTCAGGCTGTTCGACCATTTGTATGCGCACTACGCTGCCGCCACCTGAGGCTGAGGCCGGCGGTGGAAGGGCCTAGCAGGTCACCTGGTCTTCAGGGCATCACGGATCTCGCGGAGCAGCAGCACGTCCTCGGGCGGGGCGGCCGGAGCGGCAGGCGTTTGCTTCTTGAGCTTGTTCATCTGCTTCACCATCAGAAAGATGATGAACGCCAGGATGATGAAGTTGATGGCGATGGTGATGAAATTCCCGTAGGCGAACACTGGCACGCCGGCCTTGCGCAGCGCATCGAGCGTCTGCGGTGTGCCGGAGGGTACGTCCGATAAGGGGATGAAGAGGTTGGCAAAGTCCACCCTGCCCAGCACGCGCCCGACGATCGGCATGATGAGGTCATTGACCGCCGAGTCCACGATCTTGCCAAAGGCGCCGCCGATGATCACGCCCACGGCCAGGTCGACGACGCTGCCTTTCATCGCGAACTCTCTGAACTCGGACATGAAGCTCATGGCTGCTTTCTCCCTCGAGATGGTTTTGAGTGTGCGACACGTGGGCGGACCCGGATCGAGCGTGGTGCGTGCGCCGATCAGACCGGTTGGCCGAGCGTCGCCCGTATGCTAGCGGCTGGCGCTGCTGCTTACAATCGCGGGGTGCTGTGCGCGAGCTGATGCAACCGGAGCGTCAGCCCCGAGTTCATCAGTCAATGACAGATGCGATTAGATGCGCCGCGCTTCGACGAAGTGCGAGCGCCAGTAGTCGGCTTCCAGTCCGTCCGTGCGCACTCGACCACCGGTCGATGGGGCGTGCACGAAGCGGCCGTGGCCGATGTAGATGCCGACGTGCGAGGATTTCTTGCCTTCCTGATCGAAGAATACGAGGTCGCCTCTGCGCAGTTCGCTCGCGGGCACCGGGCGTCCCTCCAGGCGCTGCGCCTGCGTCTCGCGTGGAAGCGTGACGCCAACCCTGGAATAGCTGTACTGCACCAGTCCGCTGCAATCGAAGCCGGCCGGAGTGTTGCCACTGCGGCGGTACGGCTTGCCCACCATCGTGAGCGCCCTGTCGGCGGCTCGGCTGGCCACTGAGTCCGCGACCGCGGGCGCCGGTTGGATCTGGGCCGGGCGCTGCACGCCTGTAGTCGCACATGCTCCGAGCAGAACCAACACTCCGAAGGCCAATGTGCGTGTTGATGTTGAGTTCATCAGAGAGTTCCGGGTACTCTCGGGCTTTCAGCAAGAAGCAAGCCCATGCCCGGCGGCCAGGCGCGCGAGAAAACCGTCTGTCCGCCTGCGTAGTGTACAGACAGCGGCTCGCCATATGAACACTCGGCTCGTGCGGTTCGTGCTCTCCACTCTGGGGATAGCAATTCTCTCCAGCGCTGCTGGCGCCGGGATCTCACCGGTAACCCCTGACGGCAAGGTGCCCACGCTGGCGCCTCTGGTCGAGCAGGTGGCACCGGCCGTGGTCAATATCGCGGTGTTGTCGCGCTCACCCGAGCAAGACAATCCGATGCTGCAGGATCCTTTCTTCAGGCGCTTCTTCGGCTTGCCCGAGCAGTCGCGTCCGCAGATAGCGGCCGGCTCGGGCGTCATCGTGGACGCGCAGCGCGGCTACGTGCTGACCAATCACCACGTGATCAAGGATGCGCAGCAGATCGCGGTGACGCTGAGAGACGGACGGCGCTTCGAGGCGAAGCTGGTGGGCAGCGACGCAGGCACGGATGTGGCGCTGCTCACCATTCATGCAGACAACCTCAAGGCGCTCTCCCTCGGCGATTCCGACAATCTGCGGGTGGGCGATTATGTGATCGCCATCGGCAATCCCTTCGGCCTGGGGCAGACCGTGACCACTGGCATCGTCAGCGCGCTCGGGCGTACTGGTCTCGATATCGAAGGCTACGAGGATTTCATCCAGACCGACGCGTCGATCAACCCCGGGAACTCGGGCGGCGCGCTGATCAATCTCAAGGGCGAGCTGATCGGCGTCAACACTGCCATCCTCGGACCCGCAGGCGCGAACATCGGCATCGGCTTCGCAGTTCCGAGCAACATGGTGCGGGCGGTGATGCAGCAACTGATGAAGTACGGCGAGATGCGCCGCGGGCGCATTGGGCTCACCACGCAGGACATCACACCCGAGGAAACCAAGCGGCTGGG
>DASPUW010000233.1:0-7980 GCA_035622675.1 Burkholderiales bacterium
CCCCATGGGCCCGGGGTCGCCGATGCGCGTCTTGCCCCGCCCGCGCACAAGCTTCGTTGGCGGGCAGTCGCTCAAGTCCGGGCGGTGCCCCTCGCGGGTGTGGATGACCATCATTTGGCTCTTGCGCGCGGCCTCGAGCACACGCCGGGTGGGCCCGATGGTGGCCTGCAGCGGGCTCACATCGTTGCCCAGGGCTTCGCCAAAGCCCCCGGGCAGTACGAAATCGCGCTGCATGTCGATGATCAGCAGCGCCGTTCGCTCAAGATCGAACTCGAGCTCGTAGGGCTCGGCGCCCATCGCTCTGTTGCTCATGTCATCCCCTTCAGCCCGCGGAACCCGGTGCTGCGTGCATTGTTTCATGTCCCAGCATCTCGGCCGGCTTCGGTACGGCCGCCGCGTATTTCGCACAACCAATCAGGATCGCCGCAACACCGAGGTAGCTGATGGCTACGGTCGGGCTCTGGCCGACGCCAATCGCCTCACCGTGGATGAAGCCGAAGAAGGTCAACACCGCCGCCACCAGCGAGAACACTGCCGCTTTGGCGAACTGCCGTTCGATGACGAACACGGCGATCGCGCACAAGATGAGGCCGCCGAGGATCGCTCCACCGCCCATGACCGCGAGCCCCTTGTAGAGAATGCCCACCTGACCGAGCTTGTCGAAGCCAACCGCAGCAGCGCTCGTGCCTGCAGCGCCCAGAGCGTTGTCGATCTGCAGCTTGCCCCACGCCGCGACGTGCGGCACCAGCCCGAGAATGATGGCTGGCGCGTGGCTCTTGGGCGTCTCCTGGAATGCCTGCGAACCGATCAGCATGCCGATGTAGAGCAGGATCGGCGAGATGGCGACGACCGGGATCAATGCCATCATGACCGAGACGATACCCAGGACGCATAGCAGGATCACCGCCACACCTGTCGCCGCAGAGTAGCCGATGCGCCCCCCCATCGCTTTCCAGCCTGGATGCCCGATGTACACCGCGTTGATGAACGGATTGCCCATCAGGCAGCCGATCAGGCTGATGACGCCGTCGGCGGTCAGCACCCGTGTCGTCGGATAACTGTCCCCGGCGACCGACGCGCTCTCGACGTTGTCCAGCGCTTCCACCAGATCGTAGATGCCGAACGGGATCGCCGTCACGAGAATGACTCCGAGGAACTCGAACCCGGAGAAAACGTGGTTGAACGCGGGCACTGGCAGCGAGAAGCCGAAGCTCGAGAACGATGCGCCGAGCTTCTCGAGGCTCATGCCGCCGTAGTTGAGGCCGAGCGCTGTCGAGCCCCACGCGATGACGCAGCCGACCGCGATCGCGACCAAGCCGGCCGGAATGCCGCGCAGATAGCGCACACCGCCAAACCAGCTCACGAGAATGATGGCAAAGCACAGAATCCCGATCACCGGCGTCATGAACATCTCGAGCGCCGGGCGCATGGATATGAACGCGATCGAAACGCCGGCCAGCGTGCCGAGCAGCGCGGCGCGCGGAGTCACCTTGCGGATGTAGGGACCGAGATAACCGCCGATCATCAGCACGAAGCTCTGGATGAAGACCCAGGTCAATCCCGCTTCCCACCCCTTGATCGGATCGCCGGTCTTGATCGTGATCGGCAGCATTATCACGAAGGTGACGACGAACATGTGCGGCACGCTCACGCCCGACGGCAGCGCGCATACGTCGGTTCGCCCCGTGCTCTTGGCGAGGCGGTAGGCGAGCCACGCGTAGTAGACTGTGCTCAGGCACAACATCAGCCCGGTTGCCGGCAGGATGCGTCCGAACACCAAGTCGTCGGGCATATGCAGCACGAAGCGCATGAGTCCGGTCAACACCAGCAGGTTGACCAAAATGTTAGTGCCGAAGCCGAAGAACGCGTTCCAGTCGCCGGGCACCCACCAGCGCGGCGCAGCGGAGCTTGCAGTGGTCATGATCCCTCCCTCACGGCGCGCGGTGCGAGGAACTCGCGGCCAGGTCACGCCGTCCTACTCCGGCGCGTGTGCAAAAAACGTACGCGGCCATGCCTGGAAGCACATCGACGAGTTATCCCTTTGAAAGAGCATGCATGCAGACATGTACACAAGCTTGGATCCAGACAGGAGGCGCACCATGAACGTGCTTTCCCGCTGCGCTTGCACCGTAGCTGCGCTTGGCTTTCCCATCCTTACTGCGTTGGCGGGCGGCTCGAACTACACGGTCACGCCCGGCGCTAATCCCGACTTCGCGGGCAAAGTCCAGGAGTGGAATGTACCTACGCCGCAGTTCGCACGCGACCCGGCCGCGGCTCCCGACGGCAGCATCTTCATCGCGGTGATGCACGGGAACAAGATCGCGCGCTTCGACCCGAAGACGCAGACCTTCAAAGAGTGGGACCTGCCCGCCGGTGCGCACCCGCACGGGCTGCTGGTGGACGCAGACGGCACCGTCTGGTACACGGGAAACGGCAACGGCACCATCGGCCATCTCGACCCAGGGACGGGCAAGGTGACAGAGCACAAGGCGCCTTCGGGCGGCGATCCTCACACCATCGTGACCGACGGCAAGGGTACGCTCTGGTTCACGGTGCAAGGCGGCGGCCGCGTCGGACGTCTCGACACCCGCACGGGCAAGATCACAGAGTACAAGTCGAGCGGCAATCCCTACGGCATCGCACTCGACGCGCAAGGCAATGTGTGGTTCTGCCGCATGGCGGCAAACAAGCTCGGCAAGATCGATCCGGCCAGCGGACAGATGAGCGAGTTCGACACGGGAGCCGGCAGCGCGCCGCGGCGAATGGCTGCCGCACCGGATGGCACGCTGTGGGTCACGCTGTTCGGCAGCGGCCGGCTATTGCACTTCGATCCCGCGGCCGGAAAGAAGATCAAAGAGTACGATTTGCCCGCCGGGGCTCGCGGCGGTCCCTACGCGGTAACCGTCGATGGCGCGGGAATCGTGTGGACGAACGAAATCAACACCGACACCGTGGTGCGCTTGAACCCGGTCTCAGGGGAGATGCGTGTCATCAAACTGCCGTCGGAGAACGTGGGCATCCGCAAGATGATCGTGGATGCCAACGGCAAGCTCTGGTACATGGGCAGCCACAACGGTCACCTGGGCGTCGTGCAGTAGGCACAGCTTAGGTCGACGTCTTGTCCGCCGCGGGTGCCGGTCGCCCCGGTATTGCGACATTGCCTTCCGGCGGCCGTGCGCGCAGCACGTCCATCTCGTAGATGCGCACCGCCGAGACGCCTAGAGAAACGATCAACGGCCCGACCAGCAGGCCCAACGCTCCGAAGCTGATCAGTCCGCCCAGTATCGCGAGAAAGCTCCACAGCGGGTGGATATCGGTGGAGCCTCTCATGATCCAGGGACGCAGGAAGTTGTCGATGGAAGTCACGGCGAGGCTGCAGTACACAGCCAGCATCACACTCTGCCATGGGTGACCCTGCAGCCACAGGTAAATGCAGATCGGGATCCAGACGAGAGGCGTTCCAATCAGCGGCAGGAAGGCGATGAGCGTCGTGATCCCGCCCCACAGCAGCGCGCTTGGCACACCGAGCGCCCAGTAACCCACAGTCGCCAGCACGCCCTGAATGATCGGCACCAGCAGGAGCGCTTTCAGCGCGCCGCGCATCGTGCCTGCTGCCTGGTTGAGAACCTGGTCCGCTTCTTCCTTGGACAGCGGCGATACGCGCCGGATCTGGGCACGGAAGCGGGGCCCGTCGCGCAGGAAGAAATACAGCATGATGAGCATCAGGATCAGCTCGAATGCCGCAGCCGACAGTCCAGTCACCGCCCCCTGGATCAGAGCGTTGGCCGCATCGGCCAGGCGGGAAAGCGCGGCGGTGACGAAATCAGCGAGACGCCCCTGGGCAAACGCCGGCAGCTGCTTCAGCCAATCGAGCTGCGAGGGCAGGTACTCGTTCCACAGCTGCTCGAGCTCGACCGTGGTCAAGCGCGGCATGACCCACTGATAGAACGACAGTGCCTGACTCGCGATGGCGGCCAAAATCGCGAGCACCGGGATCAGAATCACGACGGTGAGCCCCAGCACGATCAACAGCGCAGCGACACCGTCACGGTCGCCCAGCCAGCCGGTCAGCCGCTGGTGCAGCGGCTTGAGGAGCAGCGTCAAAGCGGTGGCGAGACCCAGCACAATGAGGAAGGGCCAGAACACAACGAGCACAAGCCCGAACACCACCAGCAGCAGCGCAATGAGGGTCGCATACACCACCCGCGGAGAACGAGCTGGAGGTTCGGAGGCGGTCGATTGAGCTGGTGTATTCACGGGCGCTTGGAACAGACGAGCTATGCAACGCGGTCATACTGTCCGATGGCACCCGGGGCCGTCAACAAGCCGGAAATCCAGGACGATCCGCTGTACACTGCGCTCGCCCGATACTCTAAGGACAACCGATGACCACGGATCCGGTGCAGACCGAAGCGAACCGCTCGGGGCTGGCAGGGGTTTTGAGACTCATCGCGATCCTCGCAATCGTGCTGCTGGCGCTGCTGGGCGTACTCGTCGTGTTGGATGTCATTCCGCGCGATGCGCTCGGGGAGCTGGCGACGAAGATCGTACTGGTCGCGTGTATCTTCGCACTCGCCAGTGCGGCTCTCGGGCTCTTGATGCGCTCCCGCAAGCGCTGAACTAGAACACAGCCGGAGGAACCATGATCCACGTCATCGCAACGGTCGAGCTGCAGCCCGGCACACGCCAGCGCTTTCTCGACGAGTTCGCCAAGGTGCAACCCGCGGTGAAAGCCGAGGACGGCTGCATCGAGTACGGCGCGGCTGTGGATCTCGCGACCACGATACCGGTCCAGATTCCGCTGCGGCCGGACGTGGCAACGATCGTGGAAAAGTGGTCGGGCCTCGAGCAGCTCAACGCGCATCTCGTGGCGCCGCACATGAAAGCGTACCGCGAGCGGGTCAAGCCCTTCGTGGTGCGCACGACGCTGCAGGTGCTGGCGCCGGTGCACGCGGCTGCTTGACGGCGCGCCAGCCCGGGGATAAGTCGCGACGCCCTGTCATCCGCACCTGACGCAAAGCGCGATCAGGTGCCTGGCGCGTCCAGAGCGGAGCCGTGCGCGGAGGCGTCCTGACTCAACGCGCCTGACGGTATCGCCGCTCCCCTGGTGCGGGGCAGGACCAGTTTCGCCTCCAGGCCGCCGCCTTCGCGGTTTCGCAATGTGACGTCGCCGCCCATGGACTGAGCGAGGTTGCGTGCGATCGACAGCCCCAGCCCGCTGCCACCGGTGCTCGCATTGCGCGATTGCTCGACGCGGTAGAAAGGTTCGAACACGCGCTCGATCTCCGGCTCCGGTATGCCCGGGCCGCGATCGCGCACGTAAAGCGTGAGCACTTCTGCGCTGTCCTCGATCTCCAGCTCCACGTCGTGGCCATAGCGCACGGCATTGTCCACGAGGTTCTGCAGGCAACGCCTGAGGCCCTCGGGCTTTCCGTAGAGCGGACCGATCGGCGCGCCGTACACGCGCACTGGACGTCCCAGCTCCTCGGTGTCGGCCGCCAGCGCTCCAACCAGGGCTCGAATGTCGGTGGCCCGCAGCGGCTCGCGGTCGTCCAGGCCCTTCATATAACCGAGCGTCGCGTTGACCATGTTCTCCATTTCGCTCAAATCGCGCACGAACTTGTCGTGCACCTCGGGTTGCTCGAGCAGCTCGGCGCGCAGCCGCAGGCGCGTGATCGGCGTCTTGAGATCATGCGACATCGCGGTGAGGATCGTTGTACGTGTACGGATATAGCGGGACAAACGCTCCTGCATGGCGTTGAAGGCGCGCGCCGCGCGCCGGACCTCCTGCGGGCCATTCTCAGGGAGCGGGGGGCGATTGATGTCGCGGCCCAGAGCTTCGGCCGCCTGCGCCAGCCGGTGCAGCGGGCGCGTGACCCAGCCCACCGCGATGAAGGACAGCACTGCCAGCACACCGACGATGATGAGCATGTTGCTGATCAGGCGACGCGGCCAGACCGGCAGACGATGTGGTTCCTGCAGACGGAAGCCGACCCAGGTCCCATCGGAGAGGCGCGCTTCGCCTTTGAACTCGAACCCATCTACGGGCCGCGCGGTGCCCGTCTCGAGGGGCAATTGCGCCGATGACACCTCTACGGCGACGGCCCAATCGCGACCGAGATCCTCGCGCAGCAGGTCGCGAAACACCACGGCGTTCGCGCCGGGCTCGGACTCCGCCTCAGGCGGCGGGACCTCGAGCCGGGTCTCGACACCGCGCGCGGTGGCGATCGCCGCCAGCTCAAGGCGGCCTGAGCCGGGCAGCTTGTCCATCAGCTTCAGCATGTCGGCGAGGCGATAGGACGCGCGCATCGCGCTGATGCGGAATACCCGCTCGGGGACCTGCACCCACAAGGTAACCACCATGGTGAGCGCCATCCCCAGCACGAAGGTGAGGACGAGGCGGGCGAACAGCGAGTCGAGACGCAGGCGCATGACTTGTCTCACGGGTAGGAAGCCACGCGGCTCTCGCGACGCTTGCAACGAGCGCGCGGCGTCATCCGGCCTCGACGCTCGCGGCGAGCACGTAGCCCTCGCCGCGCACCGTCTTGATGATGATCGGCTCCCGCGCGTCGTCGCCTAAGCGCTGGCGCAAACGGCTGACTTGCACGTCGACGCTGCGGTCGAACGGATCGGCCTCCCGTCCGACCGTCAAGTCCATGAGCTGATCACGCGACAGCACGCGATTCGGATAAGTGACGAAGACTCGCAGCAGACGAAATTCTGCCCCTGAGAGCGGGACGACGACCTGGTGCGGGGAGACGAGATTGCGGCCGGTGAGATCCAGTGTCCAGCCGGCGAAGCGCAATGCACCTGCGGGCTGCGCCTGGAGATTGTCGGGCACAGAGCGATGCCGCCGCAGCACGGACTTGATCCGCGCGAGCAATTCGCGCGGGTTGAAGGGCTTGGGGAGGTAGTCGTCGGCACCGAGCTCCAGCCCTACGATGCGGTCAGTGTCGTCGCCTTTGGCGGTGAGCATGATTACGGGCCAGTTCCCGCGCGCCTGCAGGTTGCGGCACAACAGGAACCCGTCGTCCCCGGGAAGCATGACGTCCAGGATAATGAGGTCCACCCGAGCGCTGTCCAGCGTGCTCCACATAGCCCTGCCATCGGCCACGGCGCTCACCCTGTAGCCGTGCTTGTGGAGATAGTCAGCGAGCAAGGTGCGGATCTCGCGATCATCGTCGACGATCAGAATATGGTCCTGAGGGTTCATCGGCTGTCCCGGTGTCTGTTATACCTCGGGGCGCGCACGGTGTGGGCGGGGCAGGGTAATGGCATGTTACAGCTGGCCAGCCCGTCACACTACGTTACGAAGGGCATCCCGTTACTCGAAGCCGGTGCACTTCCCTCCGACATAGCAATTATGCGAGTGCGAGCGATGCTGCGCAGCGCGTCGAGGCGCCGGGAGCGGCACGGAATATGCCTCGCGCTTTTCGGCTGGAGCACACGCGGAGGCGCAGATGCGGAAATCACTGATGTTGGTTGCGGCGACGGTAGCGCTGGCGTTGAGCGGTTGCTCCAACTCGGATCCGGAGAAGACTCAAGAGAAGAGCCGGTTGTTCGACGCACAGCGCAGCGCACTGGAGAAAGCACGGGGCGTGAACGAAACGCTGCAGCGCGCCGACCAGGGCCGGCGCGCTCAGGAGGACAGTCAGACGCAATAGACCCAGGCGAGCTAGCGCAGCGGCCCCGGTCCCGACGGGGGTCAGCGTGTAGCCGTTTCCCTGAGTTGGATTTTCTCGAACTGGAACTCGCCGGGACCTTTCATGTAAACGTCCCAGCGGCTCCCGGTCACACCGTCGGTTTTGAGGAAGCTCGCGTCGACCCGGATATCGCTGTCGCTGCCGCTCTGCAGAAACACTTTGTGGACCCGCAGCCGCACTGCGCTTTCGGCAGTCGGATACCCCATTCGGATGTCGTCACCTGGGCCGAAGCCGTAGTGCGTCTTCACGTAGGCGTTGACCGCTTTTTCTGCTTCGA
>DASPUW010000234.1:0-3022 GCA_035622675.1 Burkholderiales bacterium
CCGGCGTCCTGGCCGTGATCGTGCACGTGCTGTTCGTCGTCGTGCTGGTGTTCGGCATTCGATGGCAGCAGCGGGCGCCCGAGCCGATGGTGGTGGAGCTTTGGCGCGACATTCCCGCGTCCAAGCCAGAGCCCGCCGCCCGAGTGGCGGAACCAACGCCGCCGCCGCCCGCTCCAAGGGCAGAGCCGAAACCGCCTGAGCCGCCCAAGCCGGTGGTTCAGCCCAAGCCGGCGCCGCCAGCGCCGTCGAAAGCCGAGATCGACCTGAAGGAAGAAAAGCAGCGCAAGCTGCGCGAGCAGAAGGAAGCCGAAGAGCAGCGGCGTCAGGAAGTGCTGCGCAACCGGGAAGAGGCGCGCAAGGAGGCCGAGGCGCGGCAGCGCGACGAGCAGCTGCGCCAGGCGGAGCTGAAGAAGCAGGAGGAGGCGCGGCGCAAGGAGGAGGAAAAGCGTCTGGAAGAGGCGCAGCGCGCCGACGAGCTTCGCATGGAAAAGGAAGCCGAGGCGCGCCGCGTGGCGATTCTCGACGAGCAGCAGAAGCTCGCGCAGGAGGTCAAGGTGCGCGCCGAGGAAGACGCGCGCAAGCGCGCAGCGAGTGAAGCCGCAGCGGCGCAGTTGAAGGCGCTGGAAGTATGGAAGCGCCGCATCAGCCAGAAGATTCGCAGCCGCGTGGTTCTGCCGCCCGGGATCAACGGCAATCCCGAGGCTGTGTACAGCGTGACGCTGCTCCCGGGCGGCGAAGTGCTGGACGTGAGGCTGATCAAGTCCAGCGGCGTGCCGGCCTACGATGCCGCGGTGGAGCACGCAATCGGCGCTGCGACACCGCTGCCTGTGCCCAGCGACACGGACCTGTTTCAGAAACTGCGAGAGGCGAACTACAAGTTCCGGCCGCTCGAATGAGAACTCGAACGTCACACTGACAGATGAAGAACAACGGCAGACTCGACATCGCGCGCAACACCCGAAGCGAAAATCTGTGGCGCTGGTGCTTTGCCGCCGGCCTGCTTCTATGTCTTTGCTCGGCGACCGCGCGGGCCCAGCTCAGCATCGAGATCATCGGCGGCGGCGGAGACCAGATTCCCATCACCGTGTTGCCGTTGGCCGACGAAGAAGCCTTCCCGCAGCGTATCAGCCAGATCGTGTCCGCCGACCTGACGCGCAGCGGCCGTTTCAAGCTGCAGGATATCGGCAGCGTGCGGCCGTTGCCGAGCGAGCCGAACGAGGTGAACTACCGCTATTGGAAGAATCGCGGCACGCAGACCTTGGTCATTGGCCGCGTCATCCAGCGCACCGACGGCAAGGTGGAAGTGCGCTTTCGCCTGCTCGACACCTCGAAGGAAGCGCAAGCGGTAGGTTACGCCTACACCGTCGTGACGTCGCAGATGCGCGCCATCGCGCACAAGATCGCGGACGTGATCTACGAGAAGCTCACCGGCGAGGCGGGCGTGTTCAGCACACGCATCGCTTATGTCGCGCGCTTTCCCCAGCGCTACGAGCTGCACGTGGCCGACGCGGACGGGGCGAATTCGCAGTTCATCCTGGCGCACAACGAGCCGATCATCTCGCCGGCCTGGTCGCCGGACGGCACGCGCATCGCGTACGTCTCCTTCGAGCAGCACCGCTCGATCGTGTTCGTGCACAATCTGGTCGACGGCACCCGCCGCGTTCTCGCCGCGTATGAAGGCATCAACAGCGCGCCGGCGTGGGCGCCGGACAGCAAGAAGCTGGCGATCGCGCTGTCGAAGGACGGCATATCGCAGATCTACATGATCGATGCCGACGGCACCGACCCCACACGCTTGACCAACAGCGGCGCCATCGACACCGAACCGAGCTTCTCTCCCGACGGCAAATACATCCTGTTCACTTCGGACCGCGGCGGCACGCCGCAGATCTACCGCATGAGCGTGACGGGCAGCAATGTCGAACGCATGACTTTCGAGGGCAGCTACAACGTCACGCCGCGGTACAGCCCGGACGGCAAGTCTTTTGCTTTCATCCAGCGCATGCAAGGTCGCTACAGCCTGGCGCTGATGGATCTAGCGACGCGCCAGACACAGATTCTGACCGACACGCAGCTCGACGGATCGCCCGCCTTTGCTCCGAATGGCCGCCTGATTCTCTACGCTTCGATCGTGGGGGGGCGTGGTATATTAGCCGCCGTTTCGAGCGATGGAAGGATCAAGCAGAGGATCACGTCGTCCGCGCAAGACGTGCGCGAGCCAGCGTGGGGACCGCTTGCCTCTAATCGCTAAAGGGGAACAACACATGAAACGAGTTCTGATCGCTCTGTGCGCCGCGCTGCTCGTAGCGGGTTGCGGATCCAAGGGTTCGACGACACAGGGCAAGGCAGCAATCGAACAGCGTGACGTGTCCACGCCCACGGCGGACCAGCAGGCCGCCGAAGAAGCGGCCAAGCAGGCGCGCATCGCGCAGGAGCAGGAACAGCTCAAGCAGCAGGTCGAGGAGCAGAAGCGCCGTCAGGAAGAGGCGGCGCGTCAGGCCGCTGCCGATGCCGAGAAGCCGGTGGTCAAGCCGCTGGCTGACACCAGCATGACGGGGAAGGCGCTGGTGGATCCCGCGTCCATGCTCAAGGATCCCAGCAGCCCGTTGTCCAAGCGCAGCATCTACTACGACTTCGACGCCTACAACATCAAGGAAGAATACGCGCACCTGGTCGAGGCGCACGGCAAGTTTCTGCTCGAGCACAAGGACATGAAGGTGCGCATCGAGGGCAACTGCGACGAGCGCGGCAGCCGGGAGTACAACCTGGCGCTGGGCCAGCGCCGCGCCGACTCGGTCAAGAAAGCGATGACGCTGCTCGGCGTGCCGGCCAAGCAGATTCAAACGGTCAGCTTCGGCGCCGAGAAGCCCAAGTCACCTGGCCACGACGAGGAGGCCTGGGCGGAAAACCGCCGCAGCGACATCGTCTACGTCGGCGTCGACGCACAGAAATAGGTTGCGCCCTGGTTCGGGCGCACGCGCCGTGCGCCGCTCCATCCGCATTCGAACCATGCGAATTTCTT
>DASPUW010000235.1:0-4865 GCA_035622675.1 Burkholderiales bacterium
GGATTGCCGCTGAAGCAGCGCGCAGCGCAGCGGCAGGCGTACCGCCTGACCGAATTGCGGCGCTGGCGCGAGCACCTCGGGGTGCAACTCAATCTCGAGCCGAAGTATTTCCCCTACGCGACCGAGGCGGCCTGCTGCATGATCATCGCTGCCGATCAGAAGCGCGGCGCCGATGCCGCGATGCAGCTGGCCTACGGCATCATGCAGGCGTGTTGGATGCAGGAGCGCAACTGCGCGGACGCCGCGACCCTGGACCAGATTGCAGCCGCCGCCGGCCTGGACGACGCCGAGTTACGGGCGCAGGAACGCGAGGCGAAGGCGGCGTACGATGCGTACACACAGGAAGCGATCGATCGCCAGGTGTTCGGAGCACCGACGTACGCGGTCGATGGCGAGCTGTTCTGGGGGCAGGATCGCCTCGACTTCGTGAAGCGGGCGCTGGCGGGCTAGCTTCCCTGGGGCGCGGAGACAAACGATGGCGGGAGGCACGTTGAGGGGCAAGGTGGCGATGGTGACCGGCGCGGCCGGCGGCTTCGGTACCGTACTCGCGCGCGCACTGCTGGCGGAGGGCGCGAGCGTCGCAGCGCTCGACGTGAACGAGACTGGGCTCGCTGCCCTCGGGCGCCCCGTGACAGCCGAAGAAGGCAAGCGCTTGCTCGTGATGGGGACCGACGTCTCCGACTACGCAGCCTGCGAGCGCGCGGTCGCTGCGACCATCGGCAAGCTGGGCGGGCTGCACATCGTCGTGAACAACGGAGCGCTCGGAATGGGAGCGATTCGTACCGATCACATGGTGAAGCTCGTGGGCATCCGGGAAATCACACCCCAGGCGTGGCAGCGATTCCTCGCTGTAAACCTGACGGGCGCCTGGAACATGACACGTGCAGCGATCGGGCATCTGCTCGACCAGCGCTGGGGACGCATCGTCAACGTCACGACCAGTTTCTTCACGATGCTGCGCGGCGGGTTCCATCCCTACGGCCCGAGCAAGGCCGGCCTCGAGGCCATGGCTGCTGGACACGCGCAGGAGTTCGCCGGCACCGGCGTCACGGTCAACGTCGTGGTCCCCGGCGGCCCATCCGATACGCCGATGGTCCCTGCCGACTCGGGCTTCGACCGCAAGGATTTGATCCCGCCCGGCGTGATGGCTCCCCCGATCCTGTGGTTGTGCTCGGACGAAGCCAACGGCATCACGGGCAACCGCTACGTCGCAGCTCACTGGGACACAACCAAGCCGCCGCAACAGGCGGCGCAAGGCTGCAGCGCGCCGATTGCGTGGCCGGACTTGGCTGCGAGCCCGGTATGGCCAGGCGGCAAACCGGGTGCCTGACCGTGGCACGGGGAATTGGCGCGTCAACGCAATAACGGGCGGGTCGCGGCGCGCGACCGGGAGGTGAGCGGTGCGATGGGAAGATGAAAGGCGCAGCGAGAACGTCGAAGACGAGCGCGGGGCTTCGTTCGGCGGTGGCGGCATCAAGTGGGCAGGAGGAGGCATCGGCGCGGTCGTCGTGGTGGTCATCGCGTTGCTCATGGGAGTCGATCCGAGCCAACTGCTGCAGCAGATGCCGTCCAGCAGCTCGGTGGCGCCCTCGACCGGTCAGGTGCGCAGTTCACCCGAGGAAGATCGGCTCAAAGACTTCGTCTCGACGGTGCTGGCCTCTACGGAGGACACCTGGGGCGAGATGTTCAAGGCGAGCCAGCGCACCTACGTCGAGCCCAAGCTCGTACTGTTCTCCGGCGCTGTGCATTCCGCCTGCGGGTTCGCGCAGGCCGCTGTCGGGCCGTTCTATTGCCCAGCCGATCAGAAGGTGTACATCGACTTGAGCTTTTATCAGGATCTGCGCAGCCGCTTCCATGCGCCGGGCGATTTCGCCGAGGCCTATGTGATCGCGCACGAAGTCGGGCACCACGTGCAGAACCTGCTCGGCATCTCCGAACGCGTGCACGCCGCCCAGCAGCGCGCCTCCGAGTCCCAGGCCAACGCGCTGTCCGTGCGTGTCGAGCTGCAGGCGGATTGCCTGGCGGGCGTGTGGGCGAACCGCGCCAACCGTGAGCGCCACATGCTCGATCCGGGCGATATGGAGGAGGGGCTCAATGCAGCAGCTCAGATCGGCGACGATCGGATGCAGATGCGGGCGCGCGGCTACGTCTCACCCGAATCATTCACTCACGGCAGCTCTGAGCAGCGGGTGCGGTGGTTCAAGCGGGGATTGGAGTCTGGCAGCACCAGCGCTTGCGACACGTTCGGGGTCTCGCAGCTCTAGGCGCGGACCCGGCCTTCCCCGGGTCCCAGTGATTCACTCCAGCATCGCACCGGGCGCTTATGCGGTCGGGAGGCCGCGGCCCCTTCCAGGCAGCCGCGAGTCGCCAGAGCAGATTTCATTCAGCCAATCCAGCACAGCGCTCGAACTCCGATGACCCTGCGGCGACCAAACATCTTGTGAACGGATATTTTGCGCGCGCGTTGATGAGCTTGGCGTACTCGAGGTTGTGGTGATGGGAAGCATGGTCTTGCTGGATTTGATGGGCGGCGTTGCTCTGCTGCTGTGGGGCCTGCACATGGTCCACAGTGGAATCGTGCGCGCCTTCGGCTCGGATGTTCGGCGGGCCCTGAGCGGCGCCCTGCGAAACCGCTTCCGGGCGTTTTTCGCGGGGGTTGGCATCACCGCTCTCCTGCAAAGCAGCACGGCGACGGCGTTGATGGTGAGCAGCTTTGCCGCCGACGGCTTGATCAATCTGGTGCCCGCTCTGGCGATCATGCTCGGGGCCAACGTGGGAACCAGCCTGGTTGTTCAATTGCTCTCCTTCAACATCTCCGCCGCGGCTCCGGTGTTTCTCGTCATCGGGGTGCTGGCCTTCAGGCGCGGCGCGCGCACTATGATCCGCGACCTGGGTCGGGTCGCCATCGGTCTTGGGCTCATGCTGCTGTCTCTGCATACCCTGCTCGACAGCCTGGCTCCCGCCGAGAATGCGCCCGTGCTGCGCACGCTGCTGGACTCGGTCACCGGAGAGCCGTTGGTCAACGTCTTGATCGGGGCGGTGCTCACGTGGGCGGCCCACTCGAGTGTGGCCGTGGTGCTGCTGATCATGTCGCTCGGCTATTCGCACTTCGTCACGCCGATCGCCGCCTTGGCTCTAGTCCTCGGGGCCAACCTGGGGAGCGCAATCAACCCTGTATTGGAAGCGCGTTCGTCCGACAACCCAGCGGCCCGGCGTCTGCCCGTGGGGAACCTGTTGACGCGCGTCGTGGGTTGCGTGCTGTTCCTGCCCTTCCTGTCTCCCGCGGAGCGTCTCCTGTCGGATATTGATCCCAATCCGGTGCGATTGGCCGCGGACTTCCACATCGCGTTCAATGTCGCGCTTGCCGCGCTGTTCATCCCGTTTTTGGATGGACTATCCTGGTTATTGCAGCGCCTGTTGCCGGATAAGAAGAGACCCGTCGATCTCGGATCGCCTCGCTACCTCGACGAAGC
Organism: Burkholderiales bacterium; assembly: GCA_035622675.1. GTDB lineage: Bacteria > Pseudomonadota > Gammaproteobacteria > Burkholderiales > SHXO01 > SHXO01. Next base: position 3,474 of record DASPUW010000235.1, read on the forward strand.
CGTCATCGATGTCCCGCCCGTGGCCCTGAGCTGCGCTGCGCGCGAGACCTTGCACATGGGCGATGTCGTGGAGTCGATGCTGCGCCAGGGGATGATTGCACTGATGACTGACGACCGCAAGCTTGTCGCGGAGGTTTCTCGCCTCGACAACGCAGTCGATCGCCTGCACGAAGCGATCAAGCTCTACGTCATCAACGTGACGCGCGGCAGCCTGGGCGATGCCGAGGGGCGCCGCGCCATGGAGATCATCTCGTTCTCGATCAACCTGGAGCACATGGGCGATATCATCGATCGGAATCTCATGGAGCTCGCCGCGAAGAAGCTCAAGCGCAAGCTCGCTTTTTCCAAGGAAGGCGCGGCGGAGTTGAGCGCGATGTACCAGCGCGTGCTCGATAGCCTGCAGCTCGCCTTCGGCATCTTCCTCTCGGGCGACGTCAAGGTGGCGCGGCAGCTGCTCGAGCAGAAGACGCAGTTCCGCGAGGCGGAACTTTCAGCCGCGGACAGCCACCTCGCTCGCTTGCGCGAGGGTCGGCCGGAGAGCATTGAAACGAGCTCGCTGCACCTTGATGTCCTGCGCGATCTGAAGCGCATCCATTCCCATATCTGTTCGGCTGCCTATCCGGTCCTGGAAGCAGCCGGCGAGCTGCAATCCAGTCGCCTGAAATCGGTCGCTTCCGAAACACCTCACACTTCCATCGAGGATCGAACCGAGGGAGGCCCGCAGGTTCCGGCGTCCTGAGGGTTCGAGGCCAGGCCGATGGCTCGACGTGACCAGAATGGCGGAGCGTCACTTGTCGTCGTCGTCGTTGTCCTCGACTTTGGCTGAAATCAGCTCGCCGGTTTTGGCGTCGTACTTCAGCTCTTTCTTTACGCCATCGTCGCTCACCACGTCGATCTCGTAGACATAGCGGCCCCGCTTGCGCTCCAGCTCGGTCTCGGTGACCCGGCCGGGGTACTGAGCCTTTACCCGCTGAAGGATTTCCTCGAGGGGAAGGATGTCGGAGCGGGGCGCAGTGGAGGATTCCGCCTGCTTCTGCTGGTCGGCGGCCGTCGCCCACAAACCGCCGCCTGCCGCGACAGCCATGAGCACCGCAATCGTCGTTCGCTTCAACATGATGGCACTCCAAGTTGAGCGCTCGGACCGGCATGCGGATCCGGGCGCGTTGCACTTACGACTCCGGCTCTGCATGCCGTGACAAAGGGAGCGCGGAAGAAGAAACACTGACTGTCCCCGTCAAGAATGCGCGGTCGACGAACAGCGTCAGCCCGACCACGAGCACCGCGATCGAGATTGCTGCCACGACGCGCGGCTCCCAGCGGAAGCGCCGCAGCCACATCAGCAGCGGCACGGCAATCACCACCGCGATCGCCTGCCCGGCCTCGACCCCCAGA
>DASPUW010000236.1:0-3297 GCA_035622675.1 Burkholderiales bacterium
CGATGCGATGGGGCGGTTGTCAGCGTCCAGCACTGGATGGATCTGCGACAGCGTCATGCCCTGCACCGTGACGGCGACTTCGACGAAGTACCCGATCTCGGTTGCGAGGTAGGGCAGGCTGTCGAAGCGCTTTACCTCCCACGTAGCTGTGGGATCGGCCAAGCGCAGCTGCTGCACGGCGAATGACCAGCTGAGATAGGCGAAATCGCCCTTTCGTTCGAGGTGATCGCTGACGTCGATCTGCGCGAGACGCGCGAAGTAGTTGTCTTCCATGGTTTTGCTCCTGAGAAAAGGAACGCCCGGCGGGACTCGGTCCGCCGGGCGTTGTTAACTCGCGTTTGATCTAGGCCGCGAGCTGAAGTGCTGCGTCCAGTGCTCTTTGCTTGATTGCTGCGCCAACTCCGAACCAGGCGCTGTCCAGGCGATTGCTCGGCGAGCGCGCGCGGCGTTCATGGTCGACGTACTGGGTCATTGCATTGAGCAGTCCCCAGGCTGTGTCATTCGCGGCCTCGAGCGTCGAGCCGATGCCCTCGCCTGTTGCCGCCGGGCGAAAGTTGACCACTAAAGCGGGGTGATTCCGATCGAAAGTTGACCAGGGTGTTCAATCCGTCCTGCCTAATTTCTAGGCAGGGAGAAGAGGTGATCACCATGGCAATGATGGGCAAGATTCGACGGATGTACTTTCGCGACAAGCTCTCGGTGAGCGAGATTGCGCGACGCACGAGCTTGGCGCGCAACACGATCAAGAAGTGGTTGAGGGCGCCGCGGGGCATGGAGCCGCGCTACCGGCGCGTGGCGAAGCCGGGCAAGTTGACCCCGTTCCAGGCGCAGTTGATCCAAGCACTGGAAGCCGATGCACACCGCCCCAAGCGCGAGCGGCGCACTGCACTCGCGCTCAAAGCGCAGATCGCTGAGCAAGGCTACCGCGGCGGTTACACGCGGGTGGCGGACTTCGTACGCGAATGGCGTTGGGGGTCGGGCAGGGCGCTGGCCGCACGCGCCTTCGTGCCGCTGAAGTTCGAACTGGGCGAGGCCTTTCAGTTCGACTGGAGCGAAGAGGCTCTGGTGATGGGCGGCATCTACCGCCGGCTGCAGGTGGCACACCTGAAACTGTGCGCAAGCCGCGCGTTCTGGTTGGTGGCCTATCCAAGCCAAGGCCACGAGATGCTGTTCGACGCCCACACGCGGGCGTTTAGCGCGCTAGGCGGGGTGCCCCGACGCGGCATCTACGACAACATGAAGACCGCGGTGGATCGCGTGCACAAGGGCAAGGCGCGCCTGGTCAACGCGCGTTTCGCAGCCCTATGCGCGCACTACCTGTTCGACGCCGACTTCTGCAACGTCGCCTCCGGCTGGGAGAAGGGCGTGGTGGAGAAGAACGTGCAAGACAGCCGGCGGCGCATCTGGCAAGAAGCGGCCGAGCGACGCTTCGGTACGCTGATGGAGCTCAACACTTGGCTAGAGCAGCGTTGTCGCTCGCTGTGGGGGGAGCTGCGCCATCCCGAGCACGCTCAGTTGAGCGTAGCCGAGATGCTCGAGCACGAGCAATCGTATCTGATGCCCATGCCCGCGCCCTTCGACGGCTACGTCGAGACGCTGGCCCGAGTGTCGAGCACGTGTCTGGTGAGCGTGCAGCGCAACCGCTACTCGGTGCCTTGCGATCTGGTGGGCCAAACGGTGAGCGTGCGCCTGTACCCGCAGCGCGTGGACATCGTTGCGGGCGAAGCGTTGGTCGCCAGCCACGAGCGGCTGCACGAGCGTGACCAGACCCGCTACGACTGGCAGCATTACATCCCGCTGGTACAGCGCAAGCCGGGGGCGCTCAGAAACGGCGCACCGTTTGCCGACATGCCCGAGCCGCTCGTGCGGCTGCAGCGGGCGCTGCTACGGCGCGAGGGTGGCGAGCGCGTCATGGCGCGGGTGCTCTCGGCGGTTCCCGAGTCGGGCCTGGAGGCGGTGCTGGTGGCCGTGGAGCTGGTGCTCGAATCCGGCGCGGTCAGTGCCGAGCATGTGCTCAATGTCGTTGCTCGTCTCAAACCTGGTCCTGAGCCCCAGGCCGTAGAGACGGCATTGACGCTCAAACAGGCCCCTGTGGCCGACACCGGTCGCTACGACCGGTTGCGCGAGCCAAGCAGCAGCGAGGAGGCCGACCATGCGTGATGTGTCCGCCGAACTCAAGGAATTGCGCCTGCACGGCATGGCCGCTGCCTGGGCTGATCTGGTGGTGCAGGGGACGTTGGCCTCGCTGGAATCTTCACGCTGGCTGATTGAGCATCTGCTCGAGGTCGAACGCAGCGAGCGCGCCATGCGCTCCATCAGCTACCAGATGAGCGCGGCGAAGTTCCCCGTGCATCGCGATCTGGCTGGCTTCGACTTCGAGCACTCGCCGCTCGAGCGTGCGCTCATTGACCAGCTGGCCGATCTCTCCTTCACCGAGGGCGCCCACAACGTCGTGTTCATCGGCGGACCGGGCACGGGCAAGACGCATCTCGCGACCGCCTTGGGCGTGGCGGGCATCACGCGTCAGGGCAAACGCGTGCGCTTTTACTCAACCGTAGATCTCGTTAACGCGCTGGAACTCGAGAAGGTACAGGGCAAGCCCGGGCGCATCGCCTTCAATCTGATGCGTGTGGATCTGGTGATCCTCGATGAGCTGGGCTACCTGCCGTTTAGCCAGGCGGGCGGGGCGTTGCTGTTCCACCTGCTCTCCAAGCTCTACGAGCGAACCAGCGTGATGATCACCACCAACCTGACCTTCACCGAGTGGGCCAACGTGTTCGGCCGATGCGAAGATGACCACCGCACTACTGGATCGTCTAACGCATCACTGCCACATCGTGGAGACCGGCAACGAGTCCTACCGTTTCCGACACAGCAGCACCACGGCTAAGTCACGCATCCGATCGCGTGAGCAAGCTAAACGCTCGTCGCCGAGGAGTACGCCGCAAACCAACTGAGCGCGGTCCACTACACGCAGATCAAACCAAACAAAACTCAACGAAGGAGGCTTACGACCAACGAAAACGCTACACTTATCCACAGCCGGACGTTCTACGGACGGCTCTCGATCCCTGGTCAAAATTCAGTCGGAACAGGTGGTCAAAATTCAACCGGCACGGACACTTTTGACCGATTCATGATTGCGCTGCGTACGCCAGAGGGGCTTTGGGGGATTTACAAGCACGCGATCCTTACTATCGGACCGGTCACGGTTGCGCCCTCTCCACCTTGAGCACTGCCTGGACCGCCCGACCGCCGCACTCGCCGACCCGCGGCGACGCAGTTACCACCAAGCGG
>DASPUW010000237.1:0-4042 GCA_035622675.1 Burkholderiales bacterium
CCTTGCTCTCGTACAGCGAGAGCAATGCACTCTTGCTCAACACGTCCGCGATCACCTGCAGGCGCTCGACGGCAGCGTCGTCCAGCACCACGACTCCGCCGCTCACGCCTTCGCGCCCCCCGGCCTCGATGCGCACCTCCAACTCTTCGGTCTCCGGCTTCGGATACGGGTTCGCAGCCAGCGGCTGCAGATAGCGCAGAAACGCCACCTGCTCCATCGGCGACACGGCAAAAAACACCGCGACTCCATAGCGGTGCAGGGTCGCAATCCCGCCGCCCTGGACCCGCACGGTCAGCGGGTTGGTCGCGAGCGCGTCGGCTGCGCTCAAGGCCTTCAGGTCGATGCGCTCACCGACGAGCACGGCTCGAGCCTTGAACGATTTCTGCTCGATGTGGGATTGAATGGTCATGCAGACGAGACTGTACCTGACGCAACGCGCGCCGTGAGACTTGAGCGGAACTTCCCGGGCAAGGTCGCCTCAAGTCTGCCGTGCCGTGCCCGAAAAGAGAGGATATTCGCCGCGAACCGCGAGATCCCGCGGCGGAGACGGTTTCCGCACAAGGCCCGGAATGTTCCTGTTCAAGCTGCTCCTGGCTCTGGCCATCAGCGTCGGTGCTCTCTACCTGGTGTTCAGGTTTCACCGGCAAATCCAGGCAGGCAGCAGCGCGTCGAACACTCCGCCGAACAAGAAGCAAGAAGGCGCGCGGGCCAGCGAGTTGGAGGAGTTCATCGCCGCCTATCGCCGGGACAAAGGAGCGGACCAGACGCAGCTCAACGCACCGGCGCAGCCCGGGCCACCAATCAGCCCACCTCCCGTGGTTCCCGCCAGCGCCGTCAAAGCCCGGGCCGCATTCCTCTCCGGGCCGGCGAAGCTGGCGTTTCTGCTGCTAAAGGCCGGGCTTCCGGATCACCATGTGTTTGCGCACACGCGAGTCGCCGACCTGGTGGGCGGGATTTCCCTCGGTGCGCTCGCCAATCTGCCGATCGACCTTCTGGTGTGCAGCAAGGAGCTGGCGATCGTCGCGGCGGTGGATCTCGACGCGGACACACAGTCCGACGCGCTGCTCGCGCGCGAGAAAGAACAGCGGCTACGCGCAGCGGGAATTCGTTACCTGCGCTTTGCGCCGGGCGCTTTCCCCAAGCCCGCCGAGGTGCGCAGGCTGGTCTGCGGCGAGCAGTGAGCGCAGAAGCGCGTCTGCTCAGCGCTCGAGCGGCTCGGCCGCTGGGATATCGGCACGCCAGACCGGTATGACGCGGTAGCGTGGCGCGCCCGGGCCCGGCACGGCGGTGAAGCTCGCGCACCTGTAGAGCTCGATGTCGTTGCGGCTCTCCGGATAGCGAGAGCAGTTCAGCACGCTCCAGAAGCGGCTCCCGTAGATCGTGCAGCGGGAGCGTCCGCCCACGTCGAACTCCAGGAACAGGCAGCTGCGGTTCAGGCAGCAGTTGCCGCAGTGCGTGCAGGCGCCGACGATGCGCTCGCGCTGCGTCGGGGCATGCCGGGGCCGCAGCAGATAGCGCGAGATGGCCCGGTCGCGCAGCATGCCACGAGCATGCGCCACACTGCGGATTAACGTCGCCCGGTAGCGTCGGACGTAGGATGCGTCGCGCGCGATGGCTCCCGCGACGAAAGGCCCAAGCGGGAGCAGCGCAAACATGACGCCAGCCGCTCCGTATTCGAGAGCACGCGCCAGCCAGGAGACCATTCTCTCGAGGCTCGGAGGGTGCAGCTTTTCGCGCCGGTCAGGCGCACCGCGCACGGCTTTGTCTGGCATCGGCGACCTTCGGAGATGCGCAATCATACACTGCGTGTTGCCCGCGTGTTGCCGGCCGGACGGTCCCGGCCGTTGTTCCCGCTTGTGCCGAGCAAATCTCAATCCAGCACGTGCGAGACCAGACCGTCGGCGAGCTTGGGCTCGAACCAGGTGGACTTCGGCGGCATGACCTCACCGCGGTCCGCCACCGCGATCAGGTCCTCCATGCTGGTAGGGTAGAAGGAGAAGGCTGCAGCCATTTCGCCGCTGTTCACGCGCTTCTCGAGCTCCTTAGGTCCGCGGATCCCGCCGACAAACTCGATGCGCCGGTCCGTGCGGACGTCACGGATGCCGAGCACGGGCGCGAGCAGGTGATCCGCGAGCAGGCTGACGTCCAGCCGCGCCACGGGCTCTTCGACCGGGATCAAGCCGGGGTGGATGAACAACCGGTACCACGCGCCGCTCAGGTACAGACCGAACTGACCAGGGCCGTCCGGCGGCACGGGACCGGCGCTCGCCTCGACGTTGAAGGCGCTGGCGAGCCTCTGCAGAAATGCACTGGCGGTCATCCCCGCGAGGTCGGTGACAACGCGGTTGTAGGGGAGAATCTGCATCTGACGGTGCGGAAAGCAGACCGCGAGGAAAAAATTGTACGACTCCTCTCCGGTGTGCTTTGGGTTGCACGCCCGGCGAGCGGCTGCAACGCGCGAGGCGGCGGCGGAGCGATGGTGGCCATCGGCGATGTACAGGGCGGGCACGGCGTTGAAGGCCGCGGTCAATTGCGCGATGACACGCGGCTCGCGAATCACCCAGATGGTATGACGCACGCCTGCGTCGGCGATGATGTCGGTGTCCGGGGTCCCGCCTTGCGTCGCCGCCAGCAGGGCGTCCACCTCGGGCGCGGACGGATAGGCCATCATCACCGGTCCGGTCTGCGCGTTGAGCGCCTCGATCTGGTGCACGCGGTCGTCTTCCTTGTGCGGCTGAGTGAATTCGTGCTTGCGAATGCGATTGAGGTCGTAGGCGTCGATCGAGGCGACCGCAGCGAGGCCGGTCTGCGTGTGGCTGCCCATGGTGAGCTGGTAGAGGTAGTAGCAAGGCTCGCGGTCGCGGAGCAGCACGCCGGCTGCGAGCATGCGCTGCAGATTCTCGGCTGCCTTGCCGTATACCTGAGGTGAATACGGATCGATACCGGGCGGGAGATCGATTTCGGGCTTGGAGATGTGCAGGAAGCTCCAGGGTCTGTCCGCGGCGCGCGAGCGCGCTTCCTCGGTCGACAGCACGTCGTAGGGCGGAGCAGCGACTTCGGCTGCACGCGCGGGCGCGGGCCGCATGCCGGCAAAGGGGCGAAGCAAGTGCAAGATTGATCCTCGTTTGTTTGAGAGCGCGATTCTATACTGCGCCGAAGCGTCGAAACGGACCCAGAGCGTGATTCAAAGCAGCTTTCCGAGTCTCAATCCTCACGGCTTTCATCGTGTCGCCTACACCGACTGGGGCAATCCCGCGAACCCGCACGTCGTGCTGTGCGTGCACGGTTTGACGCGCAACGGCCGCGACTTCGATTACCTCGCGCGCACCCTGCAGTCGGACTGCCGTGTAGTGTGCATGGATGTCGTCGGCCGCGGCCGCAGCGACTGGTTCCAGCACAAGGACGATTACACGTTCCGCCAGTACCAGCATGACGCCGCGGCGCTGATTGCGCGGGCCACCGACCCTCACGGAAGGTCGGTCCTGCCGCGCTGGGCACGCTCGGTGCCATCCGACGTGGACGGCAAGGTGGACTGGATCGGCACCTCGATGGGCGGACTGATCGGCATGCTGATCGCCGCGCAGCCCAACTCGCCGATCCGGCGCCTGGTGCTGAACGACATCGGGCCGTTCATCCCGTGGGCTGCGCTGATCCGGCTCAAGGGTTATCTCGGGAGCCAGACGCGCTACGCCTCGCTCGAGGACGTCGAGCGTGGGCTGCGCGAAGCCTGCGCGCAGTGGGGGCCGATCTCCGACGAGCAGTGGCGGCATCTCGCCCTGCACAGCGTCCGCAAGGGCGAGAACGGGAGCTGGGAGATGGCCTGCGACCCCGCCGTGGGCGTCGCTACCGCGTGGGGCTGGAACCCGGACGCAAAGGTTGGCAACCGCAATCTGATGGGTTTGGAGGTGTGGTCGGTGTGGGAGGCGATTCGCTGTCCGACGCTGATCCTGCGCGGTGTAGACTCAGAGGTACTCCAACGCGATACGGTCGAGCGCATGCGCCGCAGCGCGGCGCCGGTCGAGGTGGTGGAGCTGCCCGGCAT
>DASPUW010000238.1:0-6149 GCA_035622675.1 Burkholderiales bacterium
TGCAGGGTTCGATACGCGCACATCATTTCGCGGCCCTGCGGTAGATCACGGGTTTCTCGCCCGGCTCCTGGAGGGCAGGATGCGCCCTCAGCTGACGCGCGAGCAGCGCGAGCAGGCCGTCCTGCGGACCGCGGGCCTCCGCGGAGCGCCGTGCCCAGCTCACGAGGTGGGCTGCCGCCCCAGGTCCGTCAACCAAGCGGTCGAGAGCACCCAGGGCGTGCTGCCCGACGGACCGCGGCAAACGGCGCTCGAGCGCCGCGAGAAGCGGCTCGCGGACTTGGCGGGCGATCGCCGTGGCGCAAGGGTCGCCGCCGCTGAGCGCGCGTACGGCGATCGCGCAGACCCGATCGTCAGGCGCGCGGAGCAGCTGCGCGGCCGCTTGCTCGGAGGCAAGACAGCCATTCGCGGCCCGCTCGAACAGCAGGCGCGCCAGAGGATTGCGGGCGACCAGTTCGCGCTCGCTGCGGATCGAGCGCGGCGGCACCGACGCGAGAATCTGCAGCGAGCGCGATTCGACGGCACCGGCGCTGGATGCGGAGGTCTCGACGTAGCGTGCGATCTTGGCGGCAACCTGCAGCAGACGTTCCGCTCCAGAACGTTCCGTCCGCACCGCCAGGCGTGCGGCCACTAGATCGATGAGCGCGTCGTCCCGTCGTGTAATCGCCAGGTCAACGACGGCTGCACGCGGACGGTTGGGCGTCGCGTTCAGTTGATAGGCGAATGCGCTGCGCACGAGCTGCGGGAAGCGCTCATACAGCGCAAGCAGCGTGCTGTCGCGCAGCGACTTGATACGATCCCCCGGCGCGCGCCCCGCGCCCGCACACCCGAGCGATGCGAGAAGCGCCGTCAGCTCAGTCTCGGGCACCTCCTTGTCTTGAACGAGCTTCTGCACCTCACGCTCGTACTCCGTGGATGACGCGCAGGAGCCGAGCACCGCGGCCCACAGCTCGAGCCACCCCCGGCGCCGCGCCAGCTCCGCGATTTGTTCATACCCAGCGCGACGCCGCAGTGACCACACATCGCCCGCGGACTCGAGGAGATAAGGCAGCAGGTGCTCGCCGCGCTCCTGCGCCAGCTGCGCGAGCTGCGGACCGACGTCGGGGCGCCACCGATTCGGATGGCGGCGCCGGAGCTCGGTGCACAGCAATCCAGCGTCGGCTACGCTGCGCGCGAGGCGGCTCACGTCCTGCACCCACTGCCCAGGCGCTGCCTGCGCTCGGTACAGAGCGAAATAGAGCGCTTGATCATCGCGCGCCTGCGCCTGGTCCATCAACCGCTGCCACGGAGAGTGAGGATCGTCCGCGCGGCGTCCGCGCGGCAGGTGGCGCTCGATGAATCCGGATGTCAGCGCCGGCTCCGCCAGGTACAGCGCGAGCGCGGCGTTCTCGTCCAGGACATGCGGCAGATCGGATTGCGCCAGGACAGCAGCGCGCTCGCCAGCGTCGGACGCGGCGCAGAAACGCGTCACCAGCTCGGTCGCCCAGAGTTGTGCCTGCTCCCGAGAGCGCCTGCGCTCTTCTTCCCTGTGCGCAGGCCGGTCGGCTGGTCGGTCGGTCATAGCGCGCTACGTGCGAGATTCGGAACTCAAGGCCGGGTTCGAATCACGAGTCACGAATCGTGTTCACGTCATCTTGCACGGGTTCTCTGCCTGAGTGGGTTGGATCAGATCGAGCGAATCCTTCGACCCGGGCATCGCGCGCACGATATCGAAGATGTCCCACTTGTCCTTCGACTGCGCTTTGCTCTTGACCACCAGGACGTACATCTCCTGCAGCAGCTGATGATCCCATGCCCGAAAGCTCCCGGCCCGCTCCTTCAGGATATCGAAGGTTGCGCCTTTCTCGAGATGCGCAACGAGGGTGGCCGTATCTGTGCGCTTGGTTTCGGTGAAGGTCTGGGCCGCGATCTTCATCGCCACATAGTCACCCCACGCCTGATTGTCGGGCGGGCCGTCGAATCTGTTCCAGAAGCGCTTGGTGAAGGCCTGCGCAGCGGGGACCTTCAGGCCGTGATACCACAGGCTCTGCCAGTGACCACAGAGGTTGTCGATCCCCGCGGCCCAGAACGGCACCGTGTCCATCACGCCACCCGCGAGCGGGAAGGGCAGGTTGCTCTCCTTGTACTGCTTGAGGAAGGCGGTCTGGTCGACGCCGGCCAGATTCAGATACACGAAATCGGGCTGGAGCGCGCGCACCTTCTGAATGTAGGTGCTGTAGTCCGCGGTATTGGTTGGCACCATGTCGTTGGCCAGCACGATGCCGCCGTTGTCCTGAAGGAAGCGCGAGGCCACGCGGAACAGGTCATGACCAAAGGCGTAATCGGCGGTGAGGAAGTACCACCTAGCGTCCTTGACGAGGCTGTACTCCTTCTGCCACATCCCGATGGTCTTGGCGTACATCGTGTTGCAGCCTTCGACGTGGAACACGTAGCGGTTGCAGCTCTGGCCGCGCAGCGCATCCGAGTTGGCGCCGGTGTTGAAGTAGGCGGTCTTGTATTTGAGCGCCTGCTCCGCAATGGCGCCAGCGGAGGCCGAGCTGACTTCCCCGATCAGCACCACCACCTTGTCACGCTCGAGCAGCTTTTGCGCCTTGTTGACCGCGGTCGCCGGATTCACGCTGTCCTCCGCGATCAGCTCCACTTTCCGACCCAGCACGCCGCCCGATGCGTTCAGTTCCTCGGCCGCGATCGTTGCGCCGCGGAACCCGTATTCGCCGACTTGCCCCAGGAAACCGGTGCGCGGCGTGAGGTGGCCGATGCGAATGACGTCGGACTGCGCCCGCACGATGGCGGGGAAGCCAATCGGCACTACTGCCGCCGCCGCGCCCAGCGCAGCGGCCTTCTTGAGCGCACCACGACGGGAAGCGCGATTCGAACTCGATGGACCGCTTCTCATGCCTTGTCCTCGGGCAGATTTTGTCGTCGGAGCACCCGTCCTGGCTCGTGGGAGAGAGCGGGGTAATTGTTATCGTGAAGCGCGCCCCGACCACAATAAAGGCGTTATCGGCAAGGCGCGGGCCGCTTTAGCGGCAGCGATTATAGCAACTACGGGATGCAGCAAATCCGCTAGAGCTGTTGCGGAATTCGACCAGCGCAGTGCGGTGCAACAGAGCAGGGCAATCAGACACAGCTCGACTAGCTGTGGTTGTGAGAGCAGGTTCTGCGCTCGGGTCGGGAAGTCCCAAGGGAGGGGAACGTGTGCTGATCGCAGCGAGGCTGCCCAACGAAGCGGACCTTCGTGAGTTTCCGTCATCGGCCAGGACCTGCCGGTCAGATTCGGTGCCCAGGTTCGCCGGAAGCGGTCATACGTTGGATCGACCCGTCACAAGGGTGGTCTGCGGAATAGGGCTAAACTGAGGCTTCGATCGCATCGCGGAGCCTTGGCATGAAGTGCCTGCGCTGCCAGCACGAGAATCTACCCGCGCAGAAGTTCTGCGGCGAATGCGGCGCACGCTTAACCGCTGCGTGCCCAGCCTGCGGTGCTAGCAATCCACCCGCGCAAAAATTCTGCGGTGAGTGCGGCTCCGCACTGGACGTTGCATCGACATTCCGCTTCGCCTCCCCACAGCAGTACACCCCCAAGCACTTGGCCGACAGAATTCTCTCCTCGAAGAGTGGACTGGAAGGCGAGCGCAAGCAGGTCACAGTGCTGTTCGCCGATCTCAAGGGCTCGATGGAGCTGTTAGCTGACCGCGATCCCGAGGAAGCTCGCAAGCTGCTGGACCCGGTGCTCGAGAAGATGATGGGGGCGGTGCATCGCTATGAAGGCACGGTCAACCAAGTCATGGGTGACGGGATCATGGCGCTGTTTGGGGCACCGCTCGCGCTGGAGGATCATGCGGTGCGCGCCTGCTACGCGGCGCTGGCAATGCAATCGGCCATACGGGCCTATAACGAGACACTGCGTCGCTCCCAGGGCGTCGAGATCCAAATTCGTGTGGGGCTGAACTCCGGCGAGGTCGTGGTCCGTGCCATTGGGAGCGACCTTCGCATGGATTACACCGCCGTGGGGCAAACGACTCATCTCGCGGCACGCATGGAGCAGCTGGCCGTGCCGGGAACCACGCGTTTGACTGACAACACACTGAGCTTGGTGGAGGGCCTCGTAAAGGTAATGCCTGTAGGGCCGGTGGCGGTCAAGGGGTTGGACCAACCGGTCGAGGTATTCGAACTTACCGGCGCAGGAGCGGCGCGCACCCGCTTGGAGGCGGCGGCTGCGCGCGGCTTAACGAGGTTCATCGGGCGAAGCGCCGAGCTGGCACAGATATTCGCGGCCCTGGAGCGTTCGCAGACCGGTCATGGACAGGTGGTCGCTCTGGTAGGCGAGCCCGGTGTGGGCAAATCACGACTGGTTTGGGAGTTCACCCGCTCGCATCGCACTCAAGGCTGTTTGCTACTTGAAAGCGCTTCGGTCTCATACGGCAAAGCCTCGGCGTACCGGCCGGTGATCGATCTGCTCAAAGGTTATTTTCAGATCGAGGATCGCGATGATGCGCGGCGCATGCGCGAGAAGCTCACGGGCAAGTTGTTGACCCTGGATGAGGCGCTCAAGACGCATCTGGTTCCCTTGCTTGCGCTGCTGGATGTACCGGTAGACGATCAAGGCTGGACACCACTCGATCCGGTGCAAAAGCGCCTGCGCACCTTGGACGCGTGCAAACGGCTGCTCGTGCGCGAAGCCCAGGTACAGCCTTTAGTGGTCGTGTTCGAGGACTTGCATTGGATCGACAGCGAAACGCAGGCCTTGCTGGACACCCTGGTGGAGAGTTTACCCACCTCCCGCTTCCTTCTTCTGGTCAACTTCCGCCCGGAGTATCAATCGCACTGGACCGGCAAGACGTACTACACCCAAATTCGCATCGACCCGTTAACCGGTGAAAGCGCCGAGGAGCTGCTGCGAGGTCTGCTCGGCACCGATCGATCGGTGCAGCCGCTCGTCCCCTTACTCATCGAGCGCACCGAGGGCAACCCGTTGTACCTCGAAGAGAGCGTGCGCACCTTGGCGGAAACCGCGGAGCTGCAAGGCAGCCGCGGGTCCTACAGGCTGACGACACCGATTACTGGCATCCTGGTGCCGCCCACGGTCCAGGCGATCCTGGCAGCGCGTATCGATCGGCTGATCCCGGAAGACAAGCAGCTGCTGCAAGCCGCTGCGGTGATCGGCAAAGATGTGCCCAACTCTCTGCTGCAAGCGGTCGTGACGCTCCCCGAGGAGGCGCTGCGCCACAGCCTGGGTACGCTGCAGGCTGGAGAGTTTTTGTATGAGAAGAGTCTGTTCCCCGACCTCGAGTACACCTTCAAGCATGCGCTCACCCACGAGGTCGCCTACGGCAGCGTGTTGCAGGACCGGCGCAAAGACCTGCACGCTCGCATCACGGAATCGATCGAGCGGCACTACCGCGATCGAATCGAGGAGCAGGTCGAGCGCCTGGCCTATCATGCACCGCGCGCCGAGCTGTGGGACAAGGCGCTCAATTACTCTTGTGAAGCGGCTGAAAAACAGCTGGGTCGCTCCGCCAACCGGGAGGCCTGGTTACATTTTCAGCAAGCCATCGCGGTCCTGTCACACCTGCCCCAGAGCAAGGCCACGCTGGAACAGGCTGTGGACCTGCGCTTGGCAGCACGCATGTGCTTGGCTCCGCTCGGAGAATTTGGTCGTTTGGTGGAGCTTGGGCGCGAAGCGGAGCCGCTAGCCAAAGCGCTACATGACCCCCGCCGCGAAGCCCTGGTCCAGTGCGCAATTAGCAGTGCGTTGACCCTCATGGGTCGCTGCGACCAGGGGGTCGAACATGGCGAGCGTGCCATGACGATCGCGGAAGGCGAGCAGGACCCGATGCTGCGCATCGCTGCTAGATATTGTCTATGCCTTTCGCATTGGCTTCTCGGCGGCTACCGCAAAGCCTCGGACTACTTCCAGCGCGATGTTGGGTTGGCGGCTGAAGAGATCCCCGGACGGCTGCTGAAGCCGTGGGGGGGCAGAGTTTTTCAGGAGGCCTTTACCAGATTGAGCTATTCGATCTCCGAGGCCACGGCCGCGTTGTCTTTTGCTGAGCTCGGAGAGTTCGACCAAGCGCTGCTGCATGCGGAACAAGCAGTGAAATTCGCGCAGACGCTCGACGTTCTGTTTTTGCGCGCGCTTGCAGAAGAATCTC
>DASPUW010000239.1:0-12080 GCA_035622675.1 Burkholderiales bacterium
CGCGGGCTGCCTCGAGCGCACTGCCAGCCTGCTGGAGAACGGAGCCAACAGTTCTTTCGTGCACCAGATCGGAGACAGCCGCGTGCCTCTCGAGCGCCTCGTTGCCGACCCGGTCGCGAACGTGAAGGCGGTGCACTTTGCGCCTCACCCGTCGATCCCCGCGCCGCGCGCCCTCTACGGCGACCGCGTCAACGGCATGGGAGTCGACCTCTCCGATCCGGCAACGCTGGCTCGGATCGCCGGTGCCGTGACGGCAGCACGCTGCCAGAGCGCAATCGAAGCCGATGCTGCTGGGGCCCCACGCTTCCGTGTGCTGACCGAGCCCGCGAACCGGCGCGCACCGATCGGCGCGATTCAGGAAATAGACGAGGCGGGATTGCGCGGCGTCATCGAAACGGCTGCCAACGCGGCTTCGGACTGGGCCTCGCGTTCGGCGGCCGAGCGCGCGGGCTGCCTCGAGCGCACTGCCAGCCTGCTGGAGGCAAACCGCGACGAGCTGCTGGTCCTGTGCGTGCGCGAGGCGGGCAAGACCATTGGCGATGCCGTCTCGGAAGTGCGCGAAGCCGTTGACTACTGCCGCTACTACGCCGCTCAGGCGCGCCGTGCGCTTACTTCATCCACGATGCTGCCCGGGCCGACCGGCGAGCGCAACGAGCTGTCGCTTCACGGGCGCGGCGTGTTCGCCTGCATCAGCCCGTGGAACTTCCCGCTCGCCATCTTCCTCGGGCAGGTGACAGCGGCGCTCGCGGCAGGCAACACCGTAGTCGCAAAGCCCGCGGAGCAGACGCCACTCATTGCGCGGCGCGCGTTACAGTTGTTGCACGAGGCCGGCGTGCCGCGCGAGGCGCTGCATCTCGCTGCGGGCCCGGGCGAAACCATCGGCGCGAGCCTCGTCGCCGACCGGCGCATCGCCGGCGTGGTGTTCACGGGCTCGGTGGACACCGCGCGCTCGATCAATCGCACGCTGGCGGCGCGCGACGGGCCGATCGTGCCGCTGATCGCAGAAACCGGCGGACAGAATGCCATGATCGTCGATTCGAGCGCGTTGCCCGAGCAGGTGGTAACCGACGTGATCGCCTCCGCATTCCAGAGCGCGGGCCAGCGCTGCTCTTCTCTTCGCCTGTTGTGCCTGCAGGAGGAGATCCAGGCGCGCGTGGTCGAGCTGCTGGCCCAAGCCATGCGCGAGCTTCGCGTCGGCGATCCGGGCGTGCCGGAGACGGACATCGGGCCGGTGATCGACGCAGCCGCCAAGCGAGCGCTGCAGATGCATCTCGACCGGCTCAGGTCCAACGCGCAGCCGATCCTGGAGCTGACACTGCCGGCCGGGTGTGAGCACGGTGACTTCTTCGCGCCATGCGCGTACCGGATCGAGCCTGCACAGATTCCGCGCAACGAAGTGTTCGGACCGATCCTGCACGTCCTCCGCTATCGGCGCGCGGAGCTGGGCTCGCTGCTTGAAGCGATCAGTGCAACGGGGTTCGGGCTGACCCTCGGGATCCACTCGCGCGTGACGCGCTTCGCCGACGAGGTGCGCCGCCAGCTGAGGGTCGGCAACACCTACGTCAACCGCAACATGATCGGCGCGGTGGTCGGCGTGCAGCCGTTCGGTGGAGAGGGCCTGTCGGGCACCGGGCCGAAGGCCGGCGGCCCGCACTACCTGCAGCGATTCACGCTCGAGCGCACCTACACGGTGAACACCGCGGCCGCGGGCGGCAATGCGGGCCTTCTGGCCGAGATCGACTGACTCGAAAAAAATTCGAACACAGAGAGTAAGGAGAAAACCAAGGCGAATTGAGCCGCCAAGGCGCCAAGCACGCCAAAAACTACCAGAGCCGAGCCATGGAGACACCCGGGCAGTTGTGGTCTTGCTTGGCGTCGTGGCGTCGTGGCGGCTCCGACCAGATTTCGCTCTGCTCCGCGTCTCCGTGGTTATAGCCTTTGTGGCTACAGCGCCTTCGCCTGATCGCGAAGCAAATTCTTCTGGATCTTGCCGGTCGAGGTTTTGGGCAGCGGTCCGAACACGACTTGCTTCGGAATTTTGAAGCGGGCCAGACGCGAGCGGCACCAGGCGATGAGCTCTTCCGCGCTGACCGCAACGGCATCCGGCTTGAGCGTCACAAAGGCGCACGGCGTCTCGCCCCATTTGTCATCAGGCCTTGCGACGACGGCCGCCTCCAGCACCGAAGGATGGCTGTACAACACGTCCTCCACCTCGATGGTCGAGATGTTCTCCCCGCCCGAGATGATGATGTCCTTGGAGCGGTCCTTGATCTTGACGTAGCCATCCGGGAAGACCACCGCCAGATCACCGGTGTGGTACCAGCCGCCGCGGAATGCTTCTTCGGTGGCCTTCGGGTTCTTGAGGTAGCCCTTCATCGTGATGTTGCCGCGGAAGAAGATCTCCCCCATGGCCTCGCCGTCGCGCGCGACCGGTTGCAGCGTTTCGGGGTCGGCCACCATCATCGACTCCTGCAGCGGGTAGGTGACGCCCTGCCGGCCATTCAGCTCCGCGCGCCTCGCGACCGGCAGCTCATCCCACTCCGGATGCTTCGCGCAGACACTCGCAGGGCCATAGACCTCGGTCAGCCCGTAGACATGCGTGAGATGGATGCCGATGCGCTCGGCACCTTCGATGACGGCCTGCGGCGGTGCCGCGCCCGCGATCATGCCGTGCACCGTGTGATCCCAGCTGCCCCGCATCGAGTCGGGGGCGTTGATAAGCATGTTGTGCACCACCGGCGCGCCGCAGAAGTGCGTGACGTCGTGCTCGTGGATCAGCGCGAAGATGGGCCTCGGCTCGACTTTGCGCAGGCACACGCTGGTGCCCGCCAGCAGCGCCAGGGTCCAGGGGAAGCACCAGCCATTGCAGTGAAACATCGGCAACGTCCACAGGTAGACTGGGAAATGCGGCATCGCCCAGGTAACGGCGTTGCTGACGGCGTTGATGTATGCGCCGCGGTGGTGCAGCACGACACCCTTGGGGTTCCCGGTCGTGCCCGACGTGTAGTTGAGCGCGATCGCGTCCCACTCGTCGCGCGGCGGGCTCCAGTCGAAGTTCGGATCGCCGCCGGCGAGAAATTCCTCGTACTCGAGTTCCCCCAGCCGCTCGCCACCGCTCCCCAACGCGTCGTCGATATCGATCACCAGCGGCCGCCGTTCCAGCATCTGCAGCGCCTTGCCTACCGTGCCTGACAGCTCGCGGTCGGTCAGCAGCACCTTGGCCTCGCCGTGCTGCAGCATGAAGGCGATCGAACCGGAATCGAGCCGTGTGTTGAGCGCATTGATGACAGCTCCCGTCATCGGGATGCCATAGTGGGCCTCGAACATGGCGGGAATATTCGGCGCAATGATGGCAACCGTGTCGCCCGCGCCCACCCCGCGGCGCTGCAAGGCCGACGCAAGGCGCCGGCATCGGGCGAAGGTGTCAGTCCACGTGTAGCACTGAGCGCCATGCCTGACTGAGGGCCGGTCCGGATAGACCTCGGCCGCCCGACGCAGGAACGAGAGCGGGGAAAGCGGGACGTAGTTGGCGGCGTTCTTGTCGAGGCCGAGTTCGAACGAATTCATGCTTGTCTCCGGCGGCGAAGCGGCGGTCAGAACTGGTCAGGCCGCGAGGATTGTCGGTGTTTCGACAGCCGGGCGTAGTTCTTGCTGCACGGGTCCGTGCATCGCGGGCGGCTGCGCGCGTAGCCGCATGATACGCGATGGAAAAACAGGGCGCGGCGGGTTTTTGTCGCTCACCGAGATGCGCTCAGGATGCCTCCTGTAACGCGGATTTCTTGATCTGAATGCCTGGCCGGTAAGGATGCGCAAGCTGGCACGATCCCCACAAGCAGCTCGGGGGCGTCGGGAGGACGCTCCGGCCGGTGCTCGCGGCCCCTCCAGCAAGCTCGATCGGGTCAACCGGACGTACATCTGCAGCGTCCTGGTCCTGGATATCGTCGACTACGCCAAGAAGCCGGTGGCCGAGCAGCTCGGCACCAAGGAGCAGCTCACGACCCGCCTTTCCGACGCGCTCTCCGGCATCGCCGCCAATGATCGCATCGTCCTCGACACCGGCGATGGGCTTGCTGTCAACTTCCTGGGCAACGCCGAGGACGCCCTGTTCGTCGCGCTGCACCTACTGCAAGGCCTTGCATCCGCGCGTCCGCAAGAGCCCGCGATGGAAATCCGAATCGGACTCAACCTGGGGCCGGTGCGCCTGGTGCGTGGCGTGAACGGCGAACCCAGCCTGATTGGCGATGGCATCAACGTGGCCGAACGCGTAATGAGTTTCGGAGCCGCTGGGAGGATGCTGCTCTCGCGCGCCTATTACGGAACACTGAAGGCCGGCTCCGAGGAGTACGTGCCGCTGTTCGCATACCAGGGATCGCGCACCGACAAGAACGTCCGCGAGCATGAAATCTACGAGATCGCCGCCCCCACCGCCCAGGTGCTCGATCTCGCCGAACGCCGCCGTCAGGCGCGCGCCCGAGGGCCCAGCGCGACGGGCGTGGCAGAGCGCGAGCACCCTGCGGCGAAGGATGAACCCAGACGCTGGCTGGTCAGTGGCGCTGTGGCCTACGCCGCTGCGGCAGGATCGCTGATCGCGCTGATCGCGGCCGTCTTTTCGCACATCGGCGAGTCCAGCGTCAAAACCACGTCCATTGCGGCCCGGCCCCAAAACATCGACCGTGCCGAGGCGCGCGCGCCATCGCCTCCGCCCGCGGTGGTGGCGACTGCGCCGCCGGCCGTGACCGAGGCGCCAGCGGCCCCCGCAACTACCTCGCCCGCTCCCCGGCCTGAAGCCTCCCCCGCTCGACCCACTACGTCCGAGCCGGCCCAGACTCCTCGGCGCGGATCCGCCAGCCGCAAGGATGCCGCCAAGCAAAAGCCCCCGCGAGCGACGGCAAAAGCCGCGAAACCGAAGTCACGCACACTGGAAACGAAAGTCACCCGCGCGGAGGCGAAACCCGCGCCGCCTGCGCCCGCTGCCGCCCAGCCGCCGCAAAAGGCAGCCCCCACCGAGCCGGCGACGACGGCGAACACGAAACCCGCCGCTGGCCCCACCGCCTTGATCATGCTCGCCGTCTCGCCGTGGGGAGAGGTGGTAGTGGACGGCAAGTCGATGGGGGTCGCACCGCCGCTGTCCGAGCTCGAGCTGGCGCCAGGGCGCTACCGCATCGAGATCCGGAACAGCAGCTTCAAGCCCTACCTCGAGATCTTCGATCTCGAGCCGAACCAAACCATTAGAATCAAGCACAAGTTCAAGCAGGGATAGGACGAGCCTATGCATCGGTTGACGAACTGCGCGCTCTCGATCGTCCTCGCGATCGCGCTGGGCGCTTGCGACAGCAAGGTGGTGCAGGAGTTTCCGCTCACCAAGTTCAAGGCCGAGAGCATGCTCGACAAAGGCATCCGCGCGTACGACGACGGCGATTACAAGGTCGCGGCGCGCAACATCCAGGGCGCGCTCGACGCCGGCCTCACCACGCACTCGCAGGCCCGCGCGCACAAATATCTCGCCTTCATCGACTGCATCTCCGGCCAGCAGGCGCAATGCCGCGACGAGTTCAAGAAAGCCCTCGAAATCGAGCCCAATCTCGAGTTGAAGACCGAGGAAGCCGGGCACCCGATCTGGGGTCCGGTGTTCCGCAGCGTGAAGGCGGAAATGCACGCCAAG
The DNA here is from genome assembly GCA_035622675.1 of Burkholderiales bacterium. Lineage (GTDB taxonomy): Bacteria > Pseudomonadota > Gammaproteobacteria > Burkholderiales > SHXO01 > SHXO01. Next base: position 5,663 of record DASPUW010000239.1, read on the forward strand.
CAGTAGGGCCCCGGTGAACGCCCCGCAACCCATGACCACGCTGGGCCGCTACGAAATATTGGCCGAGCTCGGCCAGGGTTCGATGGGCGTCGTGTACAAGGCCCGCGACCCGGCGCTCGACCGGGTCGTGGCGATCAAGACCATCAACCTCACCCTGCCCAAAGACGAGCTGGCCGAGTACGAGGCGCGCTTTTACCAGGAGGCGCGGGCCGCCGGGGGCCTCAACCACCCCAACATCGTCACGATCTACGACATCGGCCGCAGCGAGCGCGTCGCCTACATGGCGATGGAGTTCCTCGAGGGCGAGGAGCTGCGCGCCACGCTCTCGGCCGGGCAATCGCTGCCGCCGGTTCAGGCCATGGACGTCGCGCTGCAGGTGGCGGATGGACTGAGCTATGCCCATGAGCGCCACATCGTTCACCGCGACATCAAGCCGTCCAACATCATGGTCGTGCGCGACGGCCTGGTGAAGATCACCGATTTCGGCATCGCGCGCATGCGCAGCACCGAGGTGAAGACGATGACCGGCACGATCCTCGGGTCGCCGAAGTACATGTCGCCCGAGCAGGTCGCCGGCAAGCGCGCGGATGAACGCTCCGACCTGTTCTCGCTCGGTGTGGTCTTATACGAGATGCTCACCGGCCAGACGCCGTTCCAGGCCGACAGCATCCACGGCACCATGTACCAGATTCTCCACGCCACGCCGCCGGCGCCGAGCGTGCGTGATCCCGAGCTTCCGCAGATCGTTGATCTGATCGTGGCCAAGGCGCTGGCCAAAAATGTGGAGGAGCGCTACCAGAGCGCCAGGGACCTGGCCACCGATTTGCGGGATTGCAAGGAGATGCTGCAAGGCCGCTCCGCCGGGGCTGCAGCGCTGTCGGCAACCGATCCTGGCACTCCGCCCCCGCCCAGCGCTACGCGCCGACAAGACAAGGTCTTGACGCTCAAGTCGACCAGCGCCAAGCCGGAGGACAGCGTCACGCAGAAGCCAGGGCTGATGCTCGCCAAGGCCTTCGACTCCTACGAAGCCACCATGCGGCTCGCCCAGATGACCGGCATGGAGAAGGAGCTGGCCGCCTTCGCCGACACCGTGCCCACCCGTGCCGCCCCGGCCGCCGACGGCAGCACCACCCCCACGCTGCGTGACCCAGCCGACGCTAACCACGCGCGTGCACCACGTGCCGACCGGACGCGCAGCCATACCTTTCTTTGGATGGTCACCATCGCCGCTCTGCTGACTGCGGCTGCGCTGGTTTTGTTCCGCTAGCGGTTACGGGTCACGCGCGTTACCGCCTCTTCGACCCGATCCACCGCCAGGATTTCCAGGCCATCGATCGTACCCTTGGGCGCGTTCGCGCGCGGGATCAGCGCCTGCGTGAAGCCGAGCTTGGCTGCCTCGCGCAGCCGCTCCTGGCCGCGCTGAACCGCACGTACTTCGCCGGCGAGCCCGACTTCTCCGAATACCACGAGCTTGCGCGGCAGCGGCTGACCGCGCAGCGACGACACGATGGCGAGCAGGATGGCGAGGTCGGCGGCGGGCTCGTCGATCTTCACCCCGCCGACGGCGTTCACGAACACGTCCTGGTCGTAAGCGGCGACGCCCGCATGCCGGTGCAGCACAGCAAGCAGCATCGCGAGGCGGTTCTGCTCCAGACCTACGGTCAGGCGGCGCGGGTTCGCGGCGTGCGACGCGTCGACCAGCGCCTGGATCTCCACCAGCAATGGACGGGTGCCCTCTTGCGTGACAAGCACGCACGATCCTGCAACCTCATCGTTATGCTGCGAGAGGAACAACGCAGAGGGATTGGGGACTGCGCGCAAACCCCGGTCGGTCATGGCGAAGACGCCCAGCTCGTTGACCGCCCCGAAGCGGTTCTTGATCGCCCGCACCAGCCGGAAGCTGGAGTGCGTGTCGCCCTCGAAATACAGCACGCTGTCCACCATGTGCTCGAGCACGCGCGGCCCGGCAATCGCGCCCTCCTTCGTGACGTGCCCGACGAGCAATAGCGAAGTGCCCGAGCTCTTGGCGAAGCGCGTCAGCTGAGCAGCGCACTCGCGCACCTGCGCCACGCTTCCCGGAGCGGATTGCAGAGCCTCCGAGTACACCGTCTGAATCGAGTCTACAACCGCGACATCGGGAGGGTGCTCGGTCAGGACGGCGAGGATCTTCTCCAGCTGAATCTCGGCTAGCACCGCGAGGCGCGCGTTTTCCAGCCCCAGCCGGCGCGAGCGCAGGGCGACCTGCTGCGCGCTCTCTTCACCGCTGACATACAGCGCCGAACAGCTCGCGGACAGCCGGCTCACCGCCTGTAGCAGCAGCGTCGACTTGCCGATCCCCGGGTCGCCCCCGAGCAGCGCGACGCCTCCGCGCACCAGACCTCCACCCAGCGCCCGGTCCAGCTCGCCGATACCGGTCTCGCGGCGCGGCTCCTCCGTGGCGCTCACCTCGCTCAAAGTCTGCACCCGGCTCGCCTGTGCGATCCCGCGATAGCGCGCAGCGCGTTGTTCCGCAACGGTCTCGACCAGGGTGTTCCAGGCGCTGCAATGCGGGCATTGCCCTTGCCACTTGAGCGTCTGCCCGCCGCACTCGTTGCAGCTGTATACCGTCTTGGCCTTCGCCATCTCCGCTATTGCAGCTCCACCACCGGAACGCGCGGGGCCAGTGCGCAGAGCAGCTCATAGCTCACGGTTCCGGCCGCCGCAGCCACCTCGTCGACCGACATCCCCTCGCCCCACAGCACCACCGGCGAACCCATGCCGGCACCGGGCAGATCGGTCAAGTCCACGCACAACATGTCCATCGAGACACGCCCCAGTGTGCTAGTCCGGCGCCCAGTTACCAGCACAGGGGTGCCGGTGCCGGCGTGACGCGGATAACCATCCGCGTAGCCACATGCAACGACACCGACACGCATGCGGCGCTCCGAGGTAAACGCGCCGCCGTAGCCCACGCTGTCGCCCGGCATCAGGTTCTGGACCGCGATGATCTGGCTCTCGAGCGTCATGGCCGGAACGAGCCCGAGCTGTGCTGCTCTGCGGTCGGCGAAGGGCGAGCTGCCGTACAGCATGATGCCGGGGCGCGCCCAGCCTCGCGCCGCATCGGGATAGCGCAGCAGCGCGGCGGAGTTGGCAATCGACACGGGCAAGTCCAATCCGGCGGTAGCACCCCGGAACGCTTCGAGCTGCCAATCGATGCCGCGCGCATCGTCGGCGTTCGCGAGGTGGGTCATGAGCTTGATGTCGCCCACGTTGCCGCAGGCCTCGAGGCGCGTCAGCGCTGCACGCAGCGCTTCTGGCGGAAATCCGAGCCGGTTCATTCCCGTGTTGACCTTCAGGAAAACCTCGAGGCGCGAGGCCAAGCGTGCACGCTCCAACATCTCGACCTGCTCGAGATTGTGCACGACGGCGCTCAGAGCGCTCGCGGCAAAAGCAGGCAGCTCGCGCTGGTCGAAGAAACCCTCCAGCAACAAGATGCGCTGCGCGTGGCCGGCCTGGCGCAGGCGCACCGCGTCATCGAGATCGACCACAGCGAAACCGTCAGCCGCCGAAAGGGCGCCGGCCGCGCGCAGCAAACCGTGACCGTATGCTGCGGCCTTGACCACGGCCAGCACCTGCCGCGCCGAGCGCTTGGCCAGTGCCAGGTTGCTGCGCAGGGCGGACAAGCGGATGGTTGCGCGGATCGGTCGTGCCATCACCGGGCTCGCAAGCAAGACCGGGGCCGCCAGTGCGCGGTGCGCGAGCGCAGTACGCCCTCTGGAACGCAATGGTTTCGTGGTATAAAGTCGCGGCCCTCGTCGCAGGGCTGTGCGCGTAACCGCGCGAGAGCGCGCCGGCTGCACAGACCACAACATCCAAAAGCGGGATGATCCGCGGCTTCTACACCATCCTGGGAGCGCAATTCTTCTCTGCGCTTGCCGACAACGCCCTGCTGTTCGCGGCGATCGCCCTGCTGAAGGATCTGCACGCGCCGGGCTGGCAGACGTACGTGCTGCCGATGTTTTTCGTGTTCTCCTACATCGTGCTCGCGCCGTTCGTCGGTCCGCTGGCAGACGCCTTCCCCAAAGGGCGCGTGATGTTCGTCAGCAACGGGGTCAAGATCCTCGGGTGTCTGGCGATGCTGTTCGGAGTGCATCCGCTGCTGGCCTACGGTCTGGTGGGTGTGGGTGCGGCCATGTACTCGCCCGCCAAGTACGGCATCTTGACCGAATACCTGCCGCACACACGGCTGGTCTGGGCCAACGGCTGGATGGAAGGCCTGACGGTGGGCGCTATCATTCTCGGCTCCATCCTCGGCGGCCTCCTGGTCGGTGGCAAGTTCGTCGACTTTGCGGCGACACACTTTTCGCATCTGCGACACCACAGCTGGGTCACGAGCGGGCCGGCCTACGCCATCCTGGTCGTGCTCGGGACCTACGGCGTGGCAGCGGTGGCAAACCTGTATATCCCCCGTGTCGCCCTCGATCACAAGCTTCCCAAGAAGACGCCGCTCTACATCCTGCAGGATTTCTGGCACTCCTTCCGCCTGCTGTGGCGCGACCCGCTCGGGCAAGTGTCGCTCGCGGTGACGACGCTGTTCTGGGGTGCCTCCGCCAGCCTGCGGTTGCTGATACTCGAGTGGGCCAAGCTCGCGCTCGGGTTCACCTTGTCGGAGGCAATCAATCTGTCGGCGGCGACCGCGGTCGGCATCGCGCTCGGCGCGGCGCTGGCGGCGAAGTTTGTCGCGCTCAACCGCTCGGTCAGGGTGCTGCCAGTCGGGATCTTCATGGGCATCGGGGTGATCGCGATTGCGTTCATCACGGACTGGCGCCTGGCCCTGGCCGTGATGATGGTAGTGGGCGCGATGGGCGGCTTCTTCGTGGTGCCGATGAACGCGCTGCTGCAGCATCGCGGGCATCTGCTGATGGGCGCCGGGCATTCGATCGCGGTACAGAACTTCAACGAGAACATCAGTATCCTGGTCATGAACGGTGCTGCCGCCGGGATGGAGCGCGCCGGTATGCGCGTTGACGTCATGCTCGTCGTTTTTGGCCTCTTCGTCGCGGGCAGTATGTACCTGCTGTGGCGCAGGCACGGGCATGATCAGGATTGACCCCGGCTGAACCGAGCGAGCACGACCCGCTGCTCACTTTGTTCCAGCTCTCAGGCGGAGGCGCCGGTAGGTCCAGATGCCGACTCCCACCAACAAGAGCACACCGAGCAACACCGCTTCATAGCGCTTGGCGTCCAGGAGCAGCATTTCCATCGCGCGCCCGAACAGATAGCCGGCGCCGCCGATCAGTGTGCCCCACAGCAAGGCTCCGAGGAGATTGAGCGCCGCGAAACGCAATGGCGCCAGCACATGCGACACGCCGAGCAGAAGCGGCCCGGCGACCCGCAGGCCGTACATGAAACGCACTCCGATCACGAGCCAGGTCTGATGTCGCAGGACGAGGCGTTCGACGCGGGCCGACTGGGCCGCGATGCTCGGGAAGCGGGCCATGATCTGACGCCCTCGAAGGCGCCCGAGCGTGAAAAAGAATTGATCCCCGAGGAAACCCCCGAGAGCGGCGATCAAAATCACCACGGCGAGATTCAGGTAGCCCGCGTGCGCGGCGAACCCGGCCATGACCAGGACGGTCTCGCCCTCGAGCAGGGCGCCGACGAACACGGCGATGTAGCCGTAGTTCTGGATCAGTTCCTGTACGTGACTTGGTTCCATCTAACGGGACGAGCCGCCAAGGCGCCAAGGTGAACCCGACAAGGGGTTGTAGCAAGCGGGCATTGGCCGCGACGCACAACATACAGCGTCAAACAAACCCGTCTTAGCGCACGCTATGTGGCAGCTACGATATAGGTTTCCTTTGCGCCGTGGCGTCGTGGCGGCTACATCTTGCATCACAACACGACCGGCTTGTCGGGAAGCTCGTTCGGGCCCGCGCGCTCAGACGGGAAGTGGCGCACGAGATGTTCGCCGACCGCGCGGATGCCCTCGATCACGCCGGCCTCGTATTCGCCCTTGCCGAAGCGCTGCTCCATGCGGCGGCAGATGGCGTCCCACCCAGAGCCGACGCGCAGATGAATACCTCGGTCGGCGACGATCTCCACATCGCGGTCCGCCAGCAGCAGATAGATCAGCACCCCGTTGTTGTGCTGCGTGTCCCACACGCGAAGCCGGGAAAACACCTCCACCGCACGTGCCTGCGCTGTTTGGCCTGCCAGCAGCTCGGGCAGGTCGAGTGAGTGCTCCACCGCGAAGCGCACCTGACCCTCGTGTGTCGCTTCTGTCTCTTGAATCGCACGCTCGATCGCGCGCAGCGACGAGGCGGGAAACGCGCGGCGCACGCTCCACGCCGTCGTGAACAGGTGCCGGAAGATACGCCCGAGATCCATAGCTACCATCGACCCGACGCGCCACCGCCACTGAAGCCGCCGCCGCCTC